>CAZDMM010000843.1:0-3582 GCA_964505845.1 uncultured Caldilineaceae bacterium | reverse complement strand
CTTGGCTAAAATACGTTTATCTTTATCATAAGTGACCGCCACCAGCCGGATGGTCTCGACATCGCTGGCGCCCTTGTTGCGTAGTTGCCCGCTCAGGCGGTAGGTCGAAACGCCTTCAGGCGCGCCGCGCAGGTCAAAGGTTTCCAGGTCAAAATAGTAGCGGGACTCGGTGGAAATAGGCACGCCGGAGACGGGGATGACTTGATATTGGGCAAAGCTGCTGGGCGGCGTGTCGAACAGCAGGGCAAAGGGCGCGGCCTGCCCCGGCAAAATCACATCGAGCTGGGTATAGGCGGCCTCGCGGGCCAGCAGCGTGCCGTTTTCATCCATCAGAGAGGCTTCGATGACCACCTCGGCCAGAGGCAGACTCCCCGGATTGCTCACTTCACCCAGGCACCACAAAGTTCCCTGCCTGGTCTTTTGAAAATTGATGGCGTTGACCACCAAAACCGGCGGGGTGGGGGTAGGGGTGGGGGTGGATTCCGAACTCGGTTTGGGCGGCGGGATGATGAGCTTTTGCCCAATCTGTAAAAAGCGCGGATCCACAATGCCGTTGGCATCCTGGATGTCCTGAGGGGTCAGGCCAAATTGGATGGCGATGTCGAGCAGCGTGTCGCCGGATTGGATGACGTACAGAATCGGGGTAGGGGTGATGGTGGGCGTCGGCGTGGCGATGGGCGTGGCCGGGCGCGGGGTGGAGGTGGGGCGCGGCGTAGGCGTCGCCGTCAGCGTCACCGGCGCGGGCGTGGCCTGAGCTACCGGTGTCACCTCCGCCGTCGGGGTGATAATCCGGCCACAGCCGGTTACGAGGAAGATGGCTAACCCCCACAGGGCCAGTTGTTTTACCAAAGTTGCTCCTGCCAATAGCCCTCACCCCTGGCCCCCACCTCCGGTGCGCAAAGCGTCCCAAAGGGAGAGGGGAGAAAACGCAAGAGTCCCCTTTCCCACTGGGAGAGGGTTAGGGTGAGGGCGAATTTTAATCGCCAATGGCGTATCACAAGTTCGTGAACACTCTTTTTCAAGCCGGACAGAATTATACCACAAATGCTTTTTGACACCTGTATCGGATTGGTTATCATGTGAGGAGTGTAAGCCTAAAAACAGGCCCGCCTGGGTGGTGTGCAGGCGGGTTGTCTATTTTTGATGGAGTGGTATGTTAGAAAAATTAGCGGCTGTAGAAGAGAGATATAATGAATTGCTGGAGTTGATGGCCCAACCCGGCGTGTCGAGCAAGCCGGAGTTGCTGCTAAAATACGGCCAGGAGCAGGCTAGCATCGAGCCGATTGTTGAAACGTACCGCCGCTACCGGGCGGTGTTGAGCCAACTGGATGAAGCTCGCCTGATGATGGCCGACGGCCTGGATGAGGACATGCGGGCCATGGTCAGGGAAGAGATTGACAGCCTGGAGACGGAGCAGGAGCAACTTGAGTACAAGCTGCGGATTATGCTGCTACCCAAAGACCCCAACGATGAGAAAAACGTCATCGTTGAAATCCGGGCCGGGGCCGGCGGCGATGAGGCTGGCCTGTTTGCGGCCGACTTGTACCGCATGTACTCCCGCTATGCCGACGCCCAGGGCTGGAAAACCTCGGTTTTGAGCCGCAACGAGTCCGGCATCGGCGGGTTTAAGGAAATTGTGTTCCAGGTGACGGGCAAGGGGGCTTATTCTAAGCTCAAGTATGAGAGCGGTGTGCATCGGGTACAGCGCGTGCCGGATACCGAAAGCAGCGGCCGGATTCATACCTCTACCGCCACCGTGGCCGTGCTGCCGGAGATGGACGAGGTGGAGGTGGAAATTGACCCCAACGATGTCCGTATTGACATCTTTCGCTCCACCGGGCCGGGCGGCCAGAGCGTCAACACCACCGACTCGGCGGTGCGGCTGACCCACCTGCCTACCGGTTTGGTGGTCAGTTGTCAGGATGAAAAGAGCCAGTTACAGAACAAGATCAAGGCTTTCAATATTCTGCGCGCCCGCCTGTACGACATGGAACAGCAGCGCATCCAATCGGAGCGAGGGGCGGCCCGCCGCTCGCAGGTGGGCAGCGGCGACCGCAGCGAGAAAATCCGCACCTATAATTTCCCCCAAACCCGCGTCACCGACCACCGCATCGGCCTGACCAGCTACCGGCTGGAAAACATTTTGCACGGTGATATTGAGGAGTTCATCGAGGCGCTGACCAGGGCTGATGAGGAAGAAAAGCTGCAAGAGATAGCGGCAGTGGAGAGTTGAACGTTTAACGGCAGGATCAGGGAGTAATCGCGGTGAGTCATCGATTTCTATTTTTTTAATGTGCTTTATCCATTGCAAAACGAGGTTTTACGAATTTTAAATGAACTGGAGACAGGGTTCTATTTGACCGGCGGTACCGCCAGCTCGCGTGGATATTTAAATCATCGTTTTTCCGACGATTTGGATCTATTTGTGAATGATGATGATCGCTTTACGCTCTGGGCGGAACGTGTCATTCAAGCGTTATCATACTCCGAAGCTTGGCAAAGTCGTATTGTGCAATCGGTAACCCGCGCTAACTGGGAATTGGTGCGCTGGATTGATGCGCCAGAGCCAGAACAGTGGATAACGGATTTACAGGCTTTGGCTGAGTCTCTTATCCTCCTAAAGTGACCCTACTCCGTGATGTTTTAACAACCGCTATCCAGCGCCTGGCCGCCGCCGGCAGTGATACGCCCCGCCTGGATGCTGAGGTGCTGCTGGCCCACACCCTGGGGTATGAAGAGCGCACCCGGCTTTATCTACAGCTTGACCAGGCCCTTTCTGCCCAGGAATTAGCCCGCTTTGAAAATCTGCTACAGCGCCGCGAGCGCCGCGAGCCGGTGGCCTACCTGACCGGCCACAAAGAGTTCTTTGGCCTGGATTTTGAAGTCAACCCGCATGTCCTGATTCCCCGCCCGGAGACGGAACTGCTGGTTGAAGCAACAAAGGAATTGGTAATTGGAGCTTGGAGATTGGAGATTGAAAATTTACCAATTACCAATTACCAATTACCAATTATTATTGCCGATATCGGCGCCGGCAGCGGCTGCATTGCTGTAGCCCTGGCTAAATATCTCCCCCAGGCCACAATTGTTGCGGTTGATCTTTCACCGGAGGCGCTGCAAGTAGCCCGGCGCAACGCCGAGCGGCACGGCGTCGCCGAGAAGATCACTTTTTTGCAGGGTGATTTGCTCCAGCCGTTGGCCCATCCGGTGGATATAATTGTCAGCAATCCGCCTTATGTCAGCCGGTCAGCCCTGGCGGCGGCCCAGCCGGAAGTGAGCCAATATGAGCCACGACTGGCCCTGGATGGCGGGCCGGATGGCCTGGCCCTGATCCAACGGCTGCTGCGGCAGGCGGTCAGCCGCTTAAAACCCGGCGGCGCTCTATTAATAGAAATTGGTTTTGAGCAGGGCGAAGCCGTCAAAGCCTTAGCGCGGCGCTGTTTCCCCTCGGCCCAGCTTGAAATCAGGCCAGACCTGGCCGGGTTAGACCGGCTATTACTCCTCAAGATGTAATTTCCCTTTTTATCTTTTTTTATTATACTAGGGGCCTTATAGGTTTACCGGGAGCGGCTTTGGGAACGG
>CAZDMM010000842.1:1708-3586 GCA_964505845.1 uncultured Caldilineaceae bacterium | reverse complement strand
CGCTAATCGGATTATTGTCGTTTAACCGGGTTCTAATTTTAGCATAATTCTCAACAGCTCCAAAGTTCAGGGGTTGCTTGACCTTTTGCCAGGACATGTATGGTTAAACAGCGTGCCAGCCCTTTTGAAATCACCAGGAGTTAGTTACCTATTTTACAGAATAGTTGCGTAGTTTATCAGGGATTGTCACGGTATAGAAGAGTTTTCGTGAAAGTTAAAACATCTATTTTACATAATATGTAATCATAAAAGGTAAATGATATGATTTTGAAGGATTGGATTTTGAAAAGCAGTGCAGTCAATTCGTAAAATTTTCGTATAGTTGCAAAACCCAAAAACATTCCCTGTATCTATTAATCATCTCTTTTTCGCCGGGATTTGGGGACACTTGCCCTATGGGTTAGGGAATGAAATTTTCAGATAAAATCCCCCACGTTGCGGCTCCTAATCCCAGCAAAAAGTTTTCGGTTTTGGTAGCTTCTGCTGAATAAATACAATCAATGTTTATGTACCCACCGGCAGCAAGGGTAAAAAAGCTGCTTAACATCGTTCCCAAATAAGAAGTGGGAACCCGGGTTCCCACTTCTTTTACTCATCCAACGTGGTCATACTGATAAGTTCGGCTTTCATGCTCTTAAATTGAGCCTCACCACGGCGTACCAGCAGCTCGTGCGCCCAGTAAATAGAAACACCTGCCTCCACCTTATATACTACCAGATCAGAATAAACAGGATGTTTTTGTCCTTTAAGCCGGGGCAAGGGGAGCGGCTCCCCGGCCCGCAGGGCTTCGGCATCAAACTCTACCTGATTAAAAAATGGTTCAAGCCGGCTGGCTGCTACCACATCATCATGCCGCCACGTTAGCAACTGCTCCAGAATTTGACCCCCGGTCAAGGTTTGCGTTTCAAGCAACTGGGCTTTCTCTGGGGTGAGATGCCGTTTGAGACCCTCTAACGGGGGCAGGATTGCCAACAATGAAACTTCTATCACTTCCAAGGCGGTCAAGTCCTCTACTTTAAGTAGAATCTCTTCCAAAGTTTGACGAAGCGCCTGCAAAGCCTGGCGAGTCTTATGGTCTTTGGCTCGCAGGGCCAGAGTAATGACCACCTCTTCATAGTTTTCTTGAGGCAGCGATAGCAGCGAATGAATAGTCTTGGCTGCATCCAAGACTCGTTTTTCAAAGCGCTGTTCAACGGTGGTCTGGGATACCTCGCGCAGCGATGAAATCGGTGCAGAAGGCGTCACTACTTCCTGCAAAACTTTGCGACCGCTCCATTTTTCTTCCACAATCCGTCGAACCATCGCCAGTTGTTCAGCATCGGTGCGAAGACGGATGACCGGGCGAAGCTGTTTTTAGGTCAGTTGAGCCGCTTCGGCCAAATCTTGAGCCTCTATCGGCAGACTTAAAAGAGCCAGATAATTTCGCACCATCCTATCGCCAATCGTTCGACCGGTAAAACTTTTAACGCGTTGCCCAATTTCCACCTGTAATTCGCGCTGGCTGGGTAAGCGAATAGTATTTTCACCGGGAACCCGGGTTCCCAATTCCAGATTCAAACGCTCCTTGATCCGCTGCATCGAGCGGGCGCGCGCCAAAGCCGGTAAATCCACACGAGCGGCATTTTCTGCCTCTTGCCGCTGATGAATGATCTCCTCATCCTCCGGCAAGGTCTCAATGATACATTTAACGCTGGTAAACTCTTTATAACCCTGCTGCACCAAAAGGTGGTGCGCCCAAAACCGCCGTTCGCCTTCTCCCAAACGATACACCGTTTGATCCGGCTGCTGCGGGTCATCAATCCGGTAGACATTGAGGGGTTGGCGCAGCCCCACCTCCCGAATTGACTGAGCCAGGGCCAACAACCCTGCATCTTCCAC
>CAZDMM010000842.1:0-1698 GCA_964505845.1 uncultured Caldilineaceae bacterium | reverse complement strand
CCGTCCGCCCAGGATCAAAAGCGCCACGGTATCCCCTTGCTCTGCGCGCAGTACCAATTCTCTAATGGCCTCGGCCGGTGATAGGGCTTTGCCATTCACCGCCGCCCGCAGATCGTGCGGCAAAAGATGACGAGGCTGGCTGGGATCCGGGAAGATCCGCTCCAGATTGACTTCGTAAACACGCTGCTCGGTAGGCCGGAAGCCGATATCTACCGTCGCCATGTTTTCCGTCAGCTCATCTATCGCATTGGTACTGGCCGCCTCAAATTGCGCTTTAAGCCCCAGATTTCGCTGAATACTAACTTTTCGCCTGGCCATTGGCTCCCCTCCACCCCACTCGTTGCAGCACCTCAGTTCCCAAGGCGCGATACATATTAGCATAGCGTGCAAATTCGCTGCCATCACAAAAAACCAGCGGCACCTGCGCCTCGGTAGACTCGCGTACCCGCACCGAAGCGTTCACTACGGTCTTAAAAACTAAATCCCCGTAGGTTTCACGGACCAACTCTTCCGTTGTCTGGTCATAAACGGTACGAGGATCGGTGTTGTTGATGAGCAAACCTAACACCTTTAGAGTGGGGTTGTACCACCTTTGGGCCGAATTCACATACTCAATCGTATCGCCTAAAGCGCCTCGTCCGCCTGCTCCTGGATCCACCGGAATCAGCACGTAATCACTGGCGGCTAAAGCATTCATCGTTAAACGATCCAGGCTGGGTGGACAATCAATCAGAACCCAATCCACCAAATTAATCTGATTTACCTGGTCAATATTGGCTTTTATACGGGTCAAACAACTCCGCAAGCGCAGTTCACCCCCTTCAATCTGCGTTTGCCCACTTTTGATGCCCTTCAAGCCGTCGTCGGCTGGGATAATGTGCAGGTCTTCAAAACTGGTGGCGCGTACCGTAGTTCCCAGCATACCATCATTGATAAGCACCGTTGAGAGGGTTTCCTGACCCGCATAGACTCCAAAAAAGGCCTCGCCTAAAGTTTTCTGCGGATCCAAGTCAATGCATAACACCCGGAATCCGGCCTCATTCAATACCCCGGCCAGGTTAAACGTGGTAGTGCTTTTAGCCGAACCACCCTTTAAATTTGCTAATGCTACAACAACCATAACTGCTCCCTGCACCCAATAAAATGATACCGCCTATTTGGCTTTGCGCCAAAGTTTAAATTCCACTTCAACGGTAACCCCAACCACACTGGACAACGCCCGTCGCACCACATCTTTAAGGCGATTTTCCAGCCACTCTTTGGCCATTTCGGAGGACACACCGACAATATACGTCCCATTCTCGCGCTCCATGAGCATTGTACCTTGAATTACCGCCTCATAGCTAGCCCGGGTCATTTGAGGCCGCAGCAACGCCTGCGTTTCCGCCCATATGGCCTCATTGATAGAGGGAGGCGTCAAAGGAGGGAGTGAAAATGTCGGCGCGGGAACCTGGGTTCCCAAAGATTTCTCTTCTTGACCATCAGCAACCCCATCGGCAATTTGCTTTAACCCCAGATTTACCCCGGCCTCCTCGGCCAAATTGCGCAAAGTTCGCACAAAGACCGCGCCCTGGTTAACTTGAGGTTCGCTCTCAGCCGCTTCTAAAGCAGCCCGGACGGCCGCTACGTACAAATCAAGCCAACGCGGATACAAAGAATTGAGGACTTTATGAAACATGGCTCTAGAATGGTCATCAT
>CAZDMM010000841.1:0-3587 GCA_964505845.1 uncultured Caldilineaceae bacterium | reverse complement strand
GAGGGATTTTCATCGTCGGTGGCGTGCCGCAGGTTCGTGGACACTTCTCTGTTTACTTTTTCCGGGCAACCAACAAAAAATAGCCCAATTTGGCTTTGGCAACGGCCAGTTGCACATCGAACGCATCCATCCCCCGACCACCAGCACCGAACAGGCCCCGCAGTGACCGTCATTGCAGGAAACTTTAGTGCCGGTCATCAGAAGCTGTTTACGCAGCACATCGCCCAGGGTAGCCTCCGGGTCAACAATAATTGATTGGGGAACTCCGTTGATGACAAATGTTTTGTTTTGCATTCTAACCTCCTCGTAAGAATGTTGGATAATTGACGGAAAATGTGAGGGTTAATCCTGACCCCTTCGCTTATCCGATATTTAGCGGGCAGAAATGCCAGATAACCAGGGTTTAGAGGAACCATCGTTATACTGGAATAACATAGCGTCAGGCAAAAATAAAGACGCTTTTATCACAATCCGGCGGCAATTGGATAACCGTATATCAGTTCAGCATAGCGATATTTAAAAATAAAAGGAAACAAAAACCTCCATTTTTGATTGGAGGGGTATTGTGAGAGATAGGTAAGTGACTTTTGTCTCGATTGGCTGTGACAAATATCACTAGTCAAAACAAGGAACAGTATGATAAACTATGGTTGTCTATACATCAGTAAAAAAATGTATATATATCTTTACAACATTTATTTTGATGTCTATACATTTATCGCGTGGAAAAAACTTCTTGATTGGGCCATGTGATGAAGGGGGAAATGAGGCTATTACATGGTGATTATGTTAACTAAGACCGAGGGCGTGGCTCTGTATATCCAGATTCGAGAGTCTTTGCGGGAGCAGATTAAAAAAGGGCTGTTAGAAGTTGGCCAGAAACTTCCCTCAGAAGATGAACTGGCAACGCAATTTGGCGTCAGCCGTATGACGATTCGGCAGGGCATCACCGATTTGATTGACGAGGGGGTGTTATACCGACGCCGGGGTGTGGGTACCTTTGTAGCCCAGCTTCATGTGGAACGGGACCACAATCGGCTGACCGATTTTTTTGAGACCGCCCAAGCCGAAGGATTTGAGGCTGAAGTTCGCTTCTTGAATCGAGAGGTTGTTCCGGCCAAATTGATGGTGGCCAAAGCCCTGGCTTTGCAAGAAACCGAACCGGTGATCCGGATTCAAACGCTGCGGCTGGCCAATGGGGTGCCAATGTCCATTTACGATGAGTATGTGCCTTATAAGCTTCGCCCCGAATTACTTCAGGAAGATTTGCGTTCTCGCCCCGCCTGGCAGGTTTTAGAAGGCTACGGTTACACCATTAAACGGGCAGTTCAAAAAATTGAGGCGCGGCTGGCCGACGCTGATCTAGCCAGTCTGCTGGAAATTGAAGAAAGCGCCCCAATCCTTTACAAACAGCGCATCATTTTTACCGAGGATGGCACGCCGGTTGAATTAATTCTCTGCCACAATCGTGGCGACCGGTACGCGGTGAAGATGACCCTGGTGCGCTGAGAGGGCTTATCCAATTTAGACTGTAAATCATAACCTGCTTCGAGTTGATATTTTTTAATAAGATATCCTGAGGAGGTATATAAAAAATGGCTATTGTTTCATTGCCTGAAATCATGGGGCCAGCCTTTCAACAGCGATATGGCGTTGCTGCCTTTAACGCCGTAGATGGTATTACGATAGAAGGTCTGATCCGGGCGGCTGAGGAATCTCGGTCGCCCTTAATTATCCAAATTTCGGTCAGCACCGTAAAGTTTTGGGGTGCTGAGGTGGTTAAGAATATGTTTACCAGTATGGCTAAACGGGTTGCCGTGCCGGTAACTTTACACCTTGACCACTGCCCCGACCCCAAAATTGCCCAAACCTGCCTTGAATTGGGTTGGAATTCTGTTCTGTTCGATGGGTCCGGCCTCAGCTACGAAGAAAATTTCCAAACCACACGGGAAATCGTCACACTGGCCCAACAATACGGGGCCAATGTGGAAGGTGAGTTGGTGGCAGTGGGTGGAGTTGAAGATGGGGTGGGCAGCGACGCAGAGGGCGCCCTGGTGCCGCTTGACCAGGAGGTTAAATTTATCCGGGAAACCGGCATCTATTGCTATGCCCCACCAATTGGCACCGCGCATGGTTTTTATAAGGCTGAACCGACCATTCGTTATGATCGCATCCAGCAGTTGGTTGAAGCCATTAATGTACCAATGGTGCTGCACGGCGGCAGCGGCCTGGGCGATGAGGTGTTCAAGCGGTTAATCTCGTTGGGGGCGGCCAAAGTTAACATTTCAACCGACCTGAAAAAGACCTTCGCCGATGGATTCCGCACCTACCTGGAAGCGCGTCCCACCGAGTATAACCCCCTCAAGCTCATTGGCGCGGTGCGGGCGGATGTAGTCAAGATGGCCCAGGCTTATTTTAAGATTTTTGGGAGCGAGGGCAAAGCATGACAAAGGCGCTTATTTTTGACTGTGATGGGGTGCTGGCCGACACCGAACGGGATGGGCATCTGGTGGCTTTTAACCGGATGTGGCAAGAGCAAGGCATCCACTGGCAGTGGAGTCTGGCCCAATATGCCGAAAAGGTCAAAATCGGCGGCGGCAAGGAGCGCATGTTCAGCTTGAGTCAAGATGACAACTTTCGCGCCGTGTACCAAGTGCCCGATTCAGAAGAGATTTGGTGGAATACCGTAGCTGGCTGGCACAAACGCAAGAGCGAAATTTACAAAGAGTTGGTGGCTTCCGGCGCTCTGCCCGGCCGGCCAGGGGTAAAACGGCTGGCCGAAGCCGCCCTGACCCAGGGTTGGAAGCTGGTGGTTTGTTCCACCTCGGCTCTGTCGTCGGTGCAGGCCGTACTTTTTCATGTGATGGGCGAAGAAACGGCCCACAAGTTTGCCGGGGTCTTTGCCGGTGATGTGGTTAAAGCCAAAAAGCCGGCCCCCGATATTTACAACCTGGCTGCGGAGAAATTGAACCTTGACCCGGCCCATTGTGTGGTGGTTGAAGACTCTCGCAACGGTCTGCTGGCTGCGGTGGCCGCCGGGATGACCTGCATTATTACCTACAATGAACTCACCAAAGACGAAGATTTTAGCGAGGCGGCCCTGGTACTTTCCAGCCTGGGCGATCCTGAGGGTGAACCGGCGCTTGTCGTTCAAAATCATACCAAAGCTAAACCGGCCGGCTATCTCAGCCTGAATGATTTGGAAAAGGTTTTGGCCGGCCGCAAGACCTAATGGCGTTGTAATCCAACCCAAAAACGATCTCACTCAATTTGACGATTCTACTAATATTCCACAAAGGAGAGGAATATAGCTCAAACCAGTCTTGAAACCACTGAACTCATAATTCGGACAATCGGTGAAGTGGCGCTTGAAAACCGAGATTATTTTGCTGAACTTGACGGTGTGGTGAGGGATGGCGACTTTGGCATCTCCCTGGCTACCGGCTTTGAGGCCGTGACTATCACCCAGTGGGACAGTCTCAATCGAACCAATCCCGGAACCTTTCTCAAAGACGTGGCCCAGACCTTTATGGGCAGCGTGGGCAGCGTTACAGGCAGCATTTGGGGCACAGCTTTTTTGCGAGCCG
>CAZDMM010000840.1:0-3595 GCA_964505845.1 uncultured Caldilineaceae bacterium | reverse complement strand
CCAGCCCCTGAAGGTTCGCGGATTATCAATGGCAAACGGTCAGGTAGATTTTGCCTGGGATGGTAAGCAAATGGAAGTAAAGGTCCACGGTAAAAAAATCAAGGTGAAACTCGGCTCAGCGTTTCCTCCTAACACACAATTGCATACTGAGTACCTTGAGTGATTTAGAGTAGCTCATTTTCTTGATTACCTCTATCACCTATGAACTCGTTATTATCGCCGCGCTTGACCGAGGTAGCGGTCTTGTTTCTTAAACTCGGCCTGACGGCCTTTGGCGGGCCGGCCGCTCACATCGCCATGATGCACGATGAAACGGTCAAACGACGCCGCTGGCTGAGCGACCAGGAATTTCTGGATTTAATCGGCGCTACCAATCTCATCCCCGGGCCAAACTCAACGGAGATGGCGATTCATATCGGTTTTTTGAGAGCGGGCTGGCTCGGACTGATGATCGGTGGGATTTGTTTCATTACGCCGGCCATGCTCATCGTGCTGCTGCTGGCCTGGGTCTATGTGCGTTTTGGCGCGACGCCTCAAGCGGAATGGCTGCTGTACGGCATCAAGCCGGTAGTGATTGCCATTATCGCCCAGGCTATTTGGAATTTGGGCCAAAAGGCGATTAAAGACCCGCTGACCGTGACCGTCGCCGTCGTAGTCCTCGCCCTGTATTTTGCCGGCGTCAATGAAATTGCCCTGCTCTTTGCGGCCGGGTTGCTGGTGATGCTGGCTGTAAATTTTCGGCGGCTGCGCGGACGGGCCGTGGGGGCCATGCTGATCCCGACGGGCAGCCTGGGCTTTGCGGCGGCGGTTTCTACGCCGTTCAATTTGCCTTTACTCTTTTTTACTTTTCTCAAAATTGGCGCGATTCTGTATGGGAGCGGCTACGTTCTGTTGGCCTTCCTGCGGGCCGATTTGGTGGTACGCTTTGGCTGGCTCACCGACCGGCAGTTGATTGACGCCATTGCGGTGGGGCAGGTCACCCCCGGCCCTGTATTCACCACCGCCACCTTTATTGGCTTTGTCCTGGGCGGTCTGCCGGGAGCGCTGCTGGCCACGCTGGGTATCTTTCTCCCCTCTTTCATCTTTGTGGCCCTGTCTAGCCCGTTGATTCCTCGCATCCGCAACTCAGCCTGGGTGAGTAGCTTGCTGGATGGGGTCAATGTCGCTTCGCTCGGCTTGATGGCGGCAGTCACCTGGCAATTGGGCCGGGCCTCATTGATTGACCCCTTGACCGTTGCGATTGCGCTGCTGGCTTTGGTGGGGCTGATTCACTTCAAAGTCAATTCCACCTGGCTCATCGCCGGGGGAGGGATTGCCGGTTTACTGAGCACAGCCCTAAAATAGACCTCAATAAAAACTTTGACTCTGATGAACACAGATCTCACGAATAAACTCAGCTTACATCAGCAAAGACTCTGGCCCTGGCTAACCATTATCGCCATCGTCCTCCTCTCCGCCTACCTCCTCCACACCCAGGGGCGGCTGTGGATATGCGCCTGCGGCCAGGTGTGGCTGTGGTCGGGCGACATCTGGAGCGCCGATAACTCCCAGCACCTGGCCGACCCCTACAGCTTCACCCACATCCTGCACGGCTTTGTCTTTTTCTGGCTGCTGGCCTGGGCCTTCCCCCGGCTGGGGCTGGAGTGGCGGCTGGCCCTGGCCCTGTTCATCGAGGCGGCCTGGGAGGTGGTGGAAAATTCCGCTTTTGTCATCAACCGCTACCGCGAAACCACCCTGGCCCTGGGTTACACCGGCGATACCATCGTCAACTCGCTAGGCGACATCGCCTTTTGCGCTCTGGGCTTTTGGCTGGCCCGGCAGCTTGGCTTCCGCCGCACCCTGGCCCTCTTTGTGCTAACCGAACTGGTGCTGCTGCTGTGGATCAGGGATGGCCTCATTTTGAATATCATCATGCTGCTCTACCCCATTGACGCCATCAAAGCATGGCAGATTGGTCATTAAATTGATGAAAGACAAAATCCAACACCTCCGCCAATTGAGCCAACGGCTCGAACCGGACGCGGCGCAGCGGGCCGCCTGGCAGGCCCAGGTAAACGCTTACGCCGAATCCTTTTTAGACAGCTTGCCCCACCTGCCGGCCTATCGCGCTACCCAAGATGAAGGCCGCGGCCTGCTAAACTCGCCCATCTCCGATAACCCCATTGACCTCGAGCCGGCCCTGGCTTTGCTGCGAGAGCACGTAGACCGGCCCGGCGTCAACGAGGGTTCGGCCAATTTCCTGGCCTTTATCCCGGCCAGCAATTTGTACCTCTCCGCCCTGGGCGACTACCTGGCCGCCATCACCAATCGCTACGTGGGGGTCAACTTTGCCTCGCCGGGCGGGGTGCGGTTGGAGCGCATGCTCTTGCGCTGGCTGGCCGACGTCGTCGGCTACCCGGCCGGCGCCGCCGGCGACCTCACCTCCGGCGGCAGCCTCGCCAACCTGGTCGGCATCGTCACCGCCCGTGACGCGCACGGCCTGCGGGCGGTTGACATTCCCAAAAGCGTCGTCTACATGTCGGAGCAAACCCATCACTGTATCCCCAAAGCCTTGCGCATCGCCGGACTGAGGGAGTGCGTCACTCGCTTCATCCCCCTGGATGAGCGCCACCGCATGCAGCCCCAGGCGCTGGAGGCCGCCATTCAGGCTGACCATCAGGCCGGGCTGAACCCCTGGCTCGTCGTCGCCACCGCTGGCGCCACCGATACCGGCGCAGTAGACCCGCTCCCGGCCCTGGCCGACTTGGCTCAAACTCATAACTTATGGCTACACGTAGATGGGGCCTATGGCGCTATGTTCGCCCTGTGTGAGCCGGGCAAGGTCTTATTAACCGGGATTGAACGCTCCGACTCGCTGGTGCTGGACCCGCACAAAGGCTTGTTTATTCCCCTGGGCAGCGGGGCAGTGCTCATCAAAAATGGCGACCATTTGCTCAAGGCTCACCATTACCAGGCTAATTACATGCAAGATTCGACCACCCTATCAGCCGAGGAGGAGGTTTCGCAGGCCGATCTATCGCCGGAGTTGAGCCGGCCCTTCCGCGGACTGCGGCTGTGGCTGCCGCTAAAACTGATGGGCGTCGCTCCCTTCCGGGCGGCCCTGGAAGAAAAATTACTGCTGGCGCGCTATTTTTATGAGGAGATACAGCAGCGGCCCGGTTTTGTGGTTGGCCCGCCGCCCGATTTGTCCATCGTGACTTTTTGCTACCAACCGGCTCGCGGCGACGCCAACGAGTTCAACAAACAGTTGATCCACGCCGTCCAGCAGGATGGCCGAATTTTTATCTCGTCAACCATGCTCAAAGGGCAATTTACGCTGCGGCTGGCGGTGCTAGGTTTTCGCACCCACCTGGAAACTATCGAGTTGGCCCTGGAGATTTTGCAGCAAAAGGCCAGAGAATTGGAAGAGAGTTCACAAACTAGCGTACACCCTCGCAGATGAAAACATCCCTCACCCCGTCGCTGACCGCGACTCCCCTCTCCCAGTGGGAGAGGTTGCGCTAGCCACATGGAATACCTCTTACAATTTCCGTCGCTGACCGCGACTCCCCTCTCCCACGCCAAAGGCGCGCAGAGCGGGGAGAGGGGTTGGGGG
>CAZDMM010000839.1:0-3599 GCA_964505845.1 uncultured Caldilineaceae bacterium | reverse complement strand
GTCAGCCAACCCCTGCTTGACCCGGCCAATGGTTTGGCCGCTCGCGGGCAGGTGATCACTTTCAGCATCGCCATCACCAATGTGAGCAGCAGCACCATTACCCAGTTGCCATTACAAGATACGTTTAACAATGCTTACCTGACCTTCCTCAGGGCTAACCCGTCCCCTAACCTGTCCGCCTCCGGGGTGTTTACCTGGACTGATCTGACCACCCTGCTGGGCGACCTGGCCCCTGGCGCCACGTTGAGCGCCACGGTCAGCTTTGAGGTTAACCAACTGCCCCCTACTGTTGCTAACACGCTGGTTACCGCCGCCATTCTCAAGGCCCGGCGCAATGATAACGCCTTTCCCCTCAGTTGCAGCGCCAGCGGCCGGGTGAATTTTTTTGAGCCAAACCCCGCCATCGAGGTTAAAAAGTATACCAACGGCTTTGACGCCGATAACCCCGACACCGACCCCATCCCCCAGATTGACCCCGGCGACCCGGTTACCTGGGATTACGTTGTCACCAACATTGGCAACGTGCCCCTGTCCAATGTTACCCTGGTGGACGACCAGCTAGCCCTGCAAGGAATCTCGCCCACCTTTATTGGCGGCGACGCCAACGGCGACCATATCCTTGATTTAACCGAAACCTGGACTTACCAGGCCACCGGCATCGCCGAAGATTTACCCAACAGCAACCGGCCTGTTACCCGGTGTGGGGCGGGAGGGGTGGCAGCCCCCACTTATACCAACCTGGCCACCGCCACCGGCCAATACCTGCAAACAAGCGTTACGGATAACGACCCCAGCCATTACTGCTCGCCGCCGCCATCCCCGCCCCCGTCGCCGGGTTGTCAAAAGAACTGCGAGCACCACACCCCTGTCCCACCCGCACCGCCGCCGGCTATACCGGCCGCCCCGGCGGCTACCCCGGTCTTACCTATCATTTTCTTGCCGGAAACCGGCTATCAAGAAACTTCTCAGCCGGGTGAGGTAATCAGCCGGGTGACAGCGTGGGTGGTGATCTTATCAGGGATGGGCGTGCTGGCGCTGTACCTAAAAGGCAAAACTTAGCCCGCTGGGGCGGGTGGCAAGGCTGGTTAAGGTTGAAACAAATAAATATTTACTTTATCACAAGAATACCGCGCAGCCTCCTTTATGTTAACACAATTCTGCCGCCAGATATTAAAAAAACCTGATCGCCGGCCAGGCCCTCTAATTATGCTGGCTCTGGGAATCGCTCTGGCGGTATCAGGCGGTGCGCTCTGGCGCTACGCTCAGGTTAAGGCAGACGGACCCAACCCTAACCAACTTTTTTTGCCCCTTGTTATTAACACCAGTGCTAACCAGACTGCCATCACACCCCAATCTATTGACGCCCTGGCGATTACCGGTCAGAGCGGGCAAATTGACGCCTTCACCTTCTATATCCCCTTTGCCGCCGACCGCCTTGACGACCAATTTAATATCGGGCAAACCCGTCTCAACCTCATTGACGTGGACATAGAAACCATCATCGCCATTGCCGTGCAGCGCAATGGCGGTATTATTTATTACGACCAGTGGGAAGATGGCCTGGAAAGCAACCTCACCAACCCGGTTCAAACCAGCACCCAGGTGTGGGGAGACAACAATCCGGCTAACGGCGTTCCGCCCAACCTGGGCGGTCGAGACATCATCCAGGCCGGCGATGTCATCATTCTGCGCAATGTTGTGACGCTGCCCCGTGATCCCGCCGCCTCGTTTTTTGACGGCGGCGATATGTTCACCTCGGTGGGAGGCCCGGTGGCGGTTTCGTTAACTTTCTGGACTGCCCCGCCCGGGCCGGGCATCCTATTTACCGACGCCTGGGAACTTTACCCCACCAATCGCTGGGGCAATGAGTACCGCATCCCGATTGGGGAAAATTTGGCCGGCAGCGGGGCTAACCAACGGCTGGGCTTTGAGGTGGTCGGCCTGAACGTGCAGGCTGTCAGCGATAATACCCTGGTTGAGGTTGACCTGAACGGCGATGGCGCGCCGGAGGACAGGTTGACGCTGAATCAGGGCCAGCAGTACAACCGCATCGGCACGCCGGTTGGCCTGGGATCGGCCAGCACCTTGGTGGGCGCACGGGTACACTCCTCGGCGCCGGTCCAGGTTCACCTTTTTACGGCTTACCCCCCCAGCACCTACGAGGCGCGCGGTTACACCATCGTGCCGCTCAATCAATGGACCGATGATTATCTGGCCCCCCGCAGCTCCGACGGCGACTTCTGGCTCTACAACCCCCACAGCAGTGACTTGGTGGTCACTGCCCAAACCATTACCAGCACAACTACCCTCACCATCCCCCCCAACAATACCCTCAAATTTCCGGCGGTAGGTCTCAGCCCGGCCACTGGCGTCCGTTTTACCTCCACCGATGGCCGGCCTTTCTCGGTGCTGGCCGCCCTGGACGCCAGCCAGGACCAGGATTGGGGCTATGCCGTCCTG
Source organism: uncultured Caldilineaceae bacterium (assembly GCA_964505845.1). Taxonomy (GTDB): domain Bacteria; phylum Chloroflexota; class Anaerolineae; order 4572-78; family J111; genus DSQQ01. Next base: position 1,139 of record CAZDMM010000839.1, on the reverse strand, counting down.
CCCTTCAACCGCCTGGCCACCCAAACCCTGGTCGGTTTGGGCCTGGGCAACAACAATAATCCACCCGGCCCCGGCAGCGGCGGAACCGGCTTTGAGTCTCGCGTTTATGTGACTGCTGTGGAGACGACCACCGTATTTGTAGATTACAATAATGATGGCGCGGTTGAGGCCAGCTTCCCCATCTCTCCTATGGCCGAAGTAGATATTACCGACCCCAGCGACTACGACATGACCGGCGCATTTCTCTTCACCACCAACGGCATCCCCTTTGCAGCGGTGTGGGGCCAGGATGCCAGCGCCCCCGTAGCCCTGCCCTCCATTGACGCCGGCACCGGCATTACCCCCTTACCCTCGCTCTTGCTCCAAAAAACCTTTAAACTCCGCCAGGAAGCCGACTGCAACGGAACTGTCACCCTGAATGATACCATCGAATTCAAGCTGCAATACTTTAATAATACGGCCAACCCCATCCGCGGCGTCATTATCTCAGATAATTTACCCACCAGCGTCAGCTATATCCCCCAAAGCACGCGGCTCAACGGGCTGCCCCTGCCCGACAACGCCAGCGGCACGCCTTTTATTTTAGACGAAGGCGGCTACAACATCGGCGATATCCCACCCCTGGACAGCGGCGCTATCACCTTTGAGGTGCTCATCACCAACGCCGCCGGACAAATTATCAACCAAGCCGACATCCGCTCCCAAGATTTTCCGCTAGGTTCGGACCAGGTTGTAATCGCTACCACCATCCAACCGGTTCCGCCCCTGGTCGAGGTTAACCTGACCCTGCTTGACCCGGCCGGCGGCCCCGCTTTTCCCGGCCAAACCATTACTGCCGGCTTGAGCATCACCAATACCGGCCCCGGCGCGCTAACCCGGCTGCCTGTGCGCGCCGCTTTTGATGAGGCTGCCCTGACGTTCCTGGCCGCCGCTCCCCCCACCGACCTGATCGCTTCCGGGGTACTTACCTGGAATGATGTCACCACTACCTTTGGCGACCTGCCCGCCGGCGCGGCTGTAACCACAACCATGCGCTTTGTGGTTGATCAAATCCCGGCCTCCGCTGAAACCACCCTCACCGCAACAGCCCTGGAGATGCAGTTGAGCAACCGCCCCACCCCCCTAATTTGCAGCGCCAG
>CAZDMM010000838.1:0-3602 GCA_964505845.1 uncultured Caldilineaceae bacterium | reverse complement strand
CCCCAGCGGATGGACATTGTGTCTCCTTTAGACAGTATCGCAGTCAAAATATTTGTAAAACGTGAAACGTAAAACGTAAGGATTTACACACCGGGTAGCTTTACCCTAAACCGTGATGGGGTCAATCGGTGTCCGCCGAGCGTTGAAACGCCCGGCTAATCCAGGTGAAAGCCCGCTGAAGCAGGCTATCAATACCCCTGTGAGCCGGTTTTGAACCGGCTTTCACCTGTTGTAGCCGGGGGCTTCCAGCCCTCGGCGGACGCCACGGTTTAAGGCGCTGTTGCCACACAGCGAGAGTCATTACGTTTTACGTGTTAGCAGAAGTGCAGTAGGTATTAACAGCCATCCTGAGCAGTCAAAGCCGCCACAATCTTGTCCGGCGTGATGGGCAAATTGGTGACGCGCACGCCTACGGCGTCGGCGATGGCGTTGGCGATGGCCCCGGCCACCGGGATGATAGGGCACTGGCCGATGCCTTTGGCCCCGTAGGGATGCATATCGTATTCGGGAATCTCCAAAATGACGGGCCGGATGGGCGGCAGGTCGGCGGCGGTCAGCAGGCGGTAATCCAAAAACGAAGGATTGCGCAGCCGGCCCCCCTCGTCATGCACCATATTTTCCAGCAGCGTCCAGCCGATACCCTGGGCCACCCCGCCTTCAATCTGCCCGATAATCCCGGCCGGGTTGATGGCCTTGCCCACGTCGTGACAGGCCACGTAATCCAGAATTGTCACCTGGCCGCTGTCGGGGTCAACCTCCACCTCGACCACGTGCGCCCCAAAAGCGTGGGTGCGGCTGGGGCTGTGCGGATAGCCCGGCACCACCTCGTCCGGGGTAAAGCTGCTCATCAACGCCCCCTTACCGATGAGCGGCCCCCACTTAGCCAAATTGCTCTCCTCGGCCAAATGCGCCAGGCTGACGCTGCGGGCGGGGTCGGCCTTGACCCGCCCCCGCCCCCCGGCCAATTCCAACCCTTCCGGCGACTCCCCCAGGCGCTCCGAGGCTCGCTCCAAAAGCTGCTGTTTGACCTCCATCGCCGCGCTGTGGATGGCGGCGCCGGCGTCAAAGATGACCCGGTTGGCAATCACGCCGATGTCAAAGGGGGTGCTGTCGGAGTCGGGCGCGGAGAAGATGACCTCCTCCACCGTCACGCCCAGCGTGTCGGCCACAATTTGGGCCAGCCCGGTGATGGCCCCGGTGCCGATATCTTGTAGGCTGGTGATGACGCCCACCGTGCCGTCCATATTGACTTTGACAAAGGCCGCCGCCGATTGCAGTCCAATGTGCAGAATCTGGGCGGCGATGCCCAGGCCGCGATTTGGTTTACGGTTGCGCCGCCGCCGCTCCCAATCAGCGGCCGCGGCCACGGCGGTCAAAACTTCGGCGGCGGTGGAGGTCGGCAAAAGCTGGCCGGTCACCAATTTGTCGCCCGCCCGCAGCACGTTGCGCAGACGCAGGGCCAGCGGGTCAAGCTGCAATTCAGCCGCGATGAGGTCCAGCATGGACTCCATGGCAAAGGTGGATTGGGGCATGCCGTAGCCCTTCATGCAGCCAAAGGCGGTTTTGTGGGTGTAAACGCAGGTGGCCTCCACTTTGGCGTGGGGCACGTGATAGGCCCCAAAGGGAAAGGTGGCCGCCACCCCGCTGACGCCGGGGGCATGGTTGGTGTAAGCGCCGGTGTCGGTGAGCAGGCGGGCGTAGCCGGCCAGCAGTGTGCCGTCATTTTTGACCCCCAGGCGCAGGGTGATTTTGAAGGGCGGGTTGGGCCGGGCGCACAGAAAGGACTCCTCGCGGGTCAGCACCAGCCGCACGGGGCGGCGTGTTTTTTGGGCCAGCAGGGCCACGATTGGCTCGATAAAGGAGTCGCACTTGCCGCCAAAGCCGCCCCCCACCGCCGTAGCGATCACCCGCACCTTGCTTTGGGGCAGCCCCAGCGCCTCGGCGGTTTCGGCGTGGCAAACGGCCACCTGCTGGGTGCTGCTGTGGATGGTGACTCGCCCGGCGGCGTCTACCTGGGCCACGGCCGCAAACGGCTCGATGAAGCAGTGGTGGGAGGGCTGGGTGGTGAAGGTGCGTTCAATAATGTGGTCGGCGCGGGCAAAGGCGGACTCCACGTCGCCCAGGGCCAGCTCAAAGTGCTGCACCACGTTGCCGTGCTTGGGCGAGGGATAGTAGCTTTTGAAGCTTTCGATGTCCTCATGCACCTGGGGCGCGTCGTCGGCCATAGCCGCTTCCGGGTCCAAAATGGCCGGCAGGGCTTCGTACTCCACCATAATCAGGCGCAGGGCCGCTTCGGCCGTTTCCCGATCCACCGCCGCCACCGCCGCCACCGGCTCACCCACGTAGCAGACCTTGTGGCGGGCCAAAACCACCCGGTCCTTCACGTAAGGGCCGACCCGCACCTCCGGCGTATCGGCGGCAGTGACGACGGCCCGCACACCGGGTAAAGCCAGAGCGGGGCTGGGGTCAAGGCGCAGGATGCGGGCGTGGGCGTGGGGACTCAGCAGGAGTTTGGCCTCCAGCATGTGGGGCACTACGAAATCGGTGGCATAAATCGTCCCGCCGACGACTTTGCCGTAGCCGTCCACTCGCGGCACGGCCTGGCCGATGGGGGAGGGTGGAGATGGTATTGTATTCACGTTACTCGTTTCAATTCTTCTTATAGCTCGGTTAGATGCTTGCGTTACCCAACCGTTTGATTACAACTTTCTCGAAACAATTACCTGAATTCTCTCAAATATTTCCTGATTGAAATATCCAAGGGTAAGTCTTTTATCTCTTGCAACGCGGAGCTGGAATTCACCCAGCTTGAACATAAAAACTAAAAGATCGACCGTACGTTCTTCTTCCAATGTAGCCTTCTCAGTTTTAAGCACATATCCGGTCGACTTTGGGGTAGCATCGATTTTTTCGGAATATATTACATGGCATAGTTCATGGGCCATAATTGCGGCAATGGAAAATGGATTGTCCAAAAACTGTTCATTGATCGTTATCTTATAATTGTATCCAACAATCTTATCGTTATCGATGGCGGCCGTTTTCTCACAAATACCTGGAAAGGAAATGGACCCAGTTGTTGTGAGTTTTATAGGGAGATGGGTTAGGTTCAAATGACCCACCAGAGCATCGGAGATGCGCATTCATCCCCATTCATTGAATAGATCAGCAATTACACTTGCTTGAATCCGATGGGCGGGAAGGGATGAATCATCTATTTTGCCCAGCACTTCATCAAATTTTCGATATACCCAGCCTTCCAAAGCCATATTCTCGGTAGAAAGAGTATCAAATGATTGGTATTTTGGGGCGATGGTGTCCGGGTAAACAAATAGCTTAACCAGCAAATTGCCTCTCTTTTTTTGACCTAGAACCGGGGCGCGCCGACTAAAACTTGGTTCCCTACCTAAGCCTTTTAAACGAATGGTTAAGCCATTATAACTTTTTGGAGGGATCACTATCGTTATTCTCTTTTCCCCCGTAAAAAGTCTTTTCTCTGTCCCATTTCTGGCAGATGTTTCTGAGAGCCAAAGACTTTTTCTAACATCCTCTCCCTTATTAAGCCATACATGAAGTAAAAGATCCCCGGTCTTGTGCAGTCT
>CAZDMM010000837.1:0-3615 GCA_964505845.1 uncultured Caldilineaceae bacterium | reverse complement strand
GACTCCCCTCTCCCAATGGGAGAGGGGTTGGGGGTGAGGGCTATTTTCGAAGGAGCAAAAATGCAGCCCCACAAACGCCAAAAACTAGCCCTCGACAGCCGCATGGTTTACTACCCGGCCGAGCCGCTGTCCAAATCCGTCAGCGAGCCGATTTACATGGCCTCCAATTTTGAATATGACGCCGACATCTACCAGCGGGTGCTGGACGGCGAGCGCAAAGCCGTCAACATCTACGCCCGCTGCGGCAACCCCAGCGAGTACAAATTTGACGACCAGATGACCATCATTGAAAATGCCGACGCCTGCCTGGCCACCGCCTCCGGCATGGCGGCTATCTCCATTTTGCTGTTCGGCATGCTCAAATCGGGCGACCACATCGTGTCGGATTGGACCACCTACAGCACCACCCATGAATTTTTTGACCACCGCTTTACCGATTTTGGCGTGACCACCACCTTTGTGGATACGGCCAACGTGGCCGAAGTCCGGCAGGCCATCCAGCCCAACACCAAAATCATCTATTTTGAGACCATCGCCAACCCCACCATGAAGGTCTCCGATGTGGCGGCGCTGGTGGAACTGGCCCACAGCCGGGGCATCGCGGTGGTGTGCGATAACACCTTTGCCAGCCCCTACATCTTCCGGCCGCACGATTGGGGCGTGGATTTTGTGGTCGAGAGCGCCACCAAGTGGATTGGCGGCCACAACGATGCCCTGGGCGGGGCCATCACCATGAAAACCGGCCTGTTCCCGCCCGATTTCATGGAAACCATCCGCTGGTCTACCCTGACCAAGCTGGGCAGCGCGATTTCGCCTTTCAACGCCTGGTTATTACTGCGCGGCATCCAAACCCTGCACGTGCGCATGGAGCGGGCCTGCCAGTCGGCCTTGACCCTGGCCCGCCACTTTGAGAGCCATCCCAGAGTGCGCCGGGTGTGGTATCCCGGCCTGGAATCTCACCCGCAGCACGCCCTTGCCCAAAAACAGATGCCCAAATTCGGCGGCATGCTGACCTTTGAGGTAGCGGATGAACCGGCCGCCGTCAAAGTGCTGGACGCCCTGGAATTGTGTACTTTTGGGGCCAGCCTGGGCGGCGTCCGCACCACCACTCAAGTGCCTTCCACTATGGCCTTCCTCGACGTGCCGCCGGAACAAAAGACCCGCATGAACATCCGTGATGGCATGATTCGGGTATCGATGGGGCTGGAGGATGTCCGGGATATTATCGCGGATTTTGACCAAGCTCTAGCCAGGATTTAAGTGAGTTTGAAGTGAGATATGCGGGCAAAAATACTCGACCCTAAACTAGTTAGCCAATACTGGCGTGATATTCTGATTGTGGTTGTTTTGGCCATTACCATGGGATTGGCCTCATATCTAGGTGCATGACTCCTCAACTCTATCATTCTTAGCCCGATTACTTGGGATGTATGGTTCCAAGCTGATGTTAGACGTATATTTGAGAATATAACGAGCCGAGGAGGCGATCATTATCGGACTGCGGTACATCCACTGTTCTCGCTGATAGCTTATTCCATAACTTATGCAATAAGAAGGGGACTAGGTATTGACGAGATTACAGCGGTAAGGCTGGTTATCACTGTGGTAGCCTCCCTTTGGATCAGTACGCTGTTCATCACATTAAGGTTGATGAGTTGCCGTCGTTTTGACGCGACCCTATTTAGTCTATTAGGGGCCACAAGCGCAGCGTCAGTATTCTGGTTTGTTATACCAGAAACCTACTCATTTGGATCGTTAAGCATTCTACTGGCGCTGGGCACTGTCGCGCTGGCCTCATATCGAAAACTGCCCTCGTGGTGGTATGTAAGCATAAGTGCGTTGACGTTAAGTTTCACGCTGACTAACTGGATGGCCGGGATCCTGGCTACATTTGTCAATCATCCCTGGAAACGCGCGATACAGATAACGGCCAATGCCTTCTGCCTGGTAGTCCTCCTGTGGGGAGTGCAAAAGTTTGCTTTTCACAGCGCTGTTTTTTTTATCGGTGAGCGCGAGGAAGCCGAGTATATGTTTACAACGGAGTCGGGCGGGCCATTACAAGTCGCCAAATCTTTTATATTTCATACAATGGTCATGCCAGCAATACAGACAGTTGTGAGAAGTGAGCATTCGGACTGGCCATTAATGTTGGTCCAAAGCTCAGAGCTAGGTTCGGGGAGTGGGTGGGGCATCATTGCTACGGTATTATGGGCTATCCTATTAATTTTGGGCTTATGGGGATTATTTTCTATCAGGCAACAGCCTCAATTACGGTTACTGATAGGACTTACTCTGCTTGGACAACTTGCCCTTCATCTGGTATATGGCGAGGAAACTTTCCTTTACGCGTTGCATTTCGGGCCGTTGCTGGTCCTGTTAGCAGCATTGGGTGCGCTAACGCGGGCACGACCGGTAACATTGGTGCTGGCGGGAGCACTAGTTATAAGTACAAGCCTCAACAATAGTTGGCAATTTAATGAGGCCAGAAAGTTTCTTGAGAGTCACGGCTCGCCGCGCTTTCAAGTTCAAACCCAAATGCAATTGCGTCCCACCGACCCCTGGCCGCGAGGGCTGGGGCACGTTCTGTTAGCCTGGCCGGGTAGCCACGAGGTTGACAAAGCTTACTACGAGCCTGGGGGTAGTTTCAGTCCGGCAGTAGGTAGCTTCGGCGTTTCACTTTGGGTAATAGATAAAGCAGGGCAGCTAAAGGCAACCAGTGATACGATCCCCCTTGACCAAATCCAGCAACAGTTAATTTGGCTTAATGAGCAGCACATCCCCGGCATTCTCACCAAAACAAGTTACTATCAGGCCTTGTGGTCCTCCACCAAGCCAGGGCGTTGGCAACTCAATCTCAAACCGCTGGTGAAGGTAGATACTAAGCTGAAAGTGGTTATCCGCAGCGTAGGCCCAGCAGGCGGGACGCTTCAGTCATTAGATTGGAATGGTCAGCGGCTATTAATTAACGACCGTTGGTCGGTGAGGATCGATCCGATACCTACTGGGGTGCATTTGGGCGAGGAAGGATTACCAGGCTGGGTGAACCAATCTTCGACCCTTAGCCACTGGCAAGATGAGCGCGGCTGGGGTTATGCCAGGTTAGAATTAGCTGATAGTATCGAGTGGCAGGTAGTCATCGAAGACCCCACCTTTACCCCCATTGCTGGATCTAAGGTGGCCTCAACACAATCTACTATAGAGCTAGACCTACCCGATGAGCGATTTGCAGCCAGCCTTAACGCTCAGGTCGCCCACTTGATGATGGGGCTGGTAGACCGGCAGACCCGTCCCGGTGAACCTACTAACTATCCCTTGTCTTGGCAACGTGACGGCGCTTATGTAATTGTGGCTCTGGCTCGGGCCGGGCAACTGGAAGTAGCAAAAGAGCTAACTATCTATTTGGCCGAAAATGACTTCTTCGGCGGTTTTGGCTCTGAGGCTGGTGCGCCAGGTTTGGCGATTTGGGCTTTAGAAGAGGTAGCAACACGATTGAATCAGCCCCAATACGACCAATGGCTTTGGCCACATGTGCGCCGGAAAGCCGATTTTATCCTTGAGATGCTTTCAACAGACCAACCGATTTATCGGCCTATCCTGGGCCCAATTGTGCCTGAA
>CAZDMM010000836.1:2370-3619 GCA_964505845.1 uncultured Caldilineaceae bacterium | reverse complement strand
ATTATAACCGGGTGGCTATTTTGCAGGTGGATGACACCCGCACCTGCTTAACCCTCAAGGCGGTGTATGGACAGGTTTCGGCCGCCTTTCAAGCCGATGTTTACCAGCAAGATATTCATGCCGGCCTCATCGGGAAAGCCATCAAGGCCCGCAACTCAATTTTGGTCAATGATGTTTCTCAGGAGCCGGATTTTTTGCCCATTGAGGGGGTACAGGTTAAATCAGAATTGATTGTGCCCATTTTTGTAGAGAATCAGGTGGAAGCGGTGATTGACATTCACCGCGATTACATCAATGGGTTCAACGACCACGACCTATGGACTTTGAGCAGTCTGTCAAGCCAGGCCGCCACGGCTTTGGCCAATGCCCGCTTGTACCGAGACCTGGCGCAGCGGCTGCGAGATTTGGGGGTGTTGTATGATGCCAGCCAGGCGCTCACGTCAACCATTTCCCTTTATGAAATGTTAACCTCTATCACCAACCGGGTGTGTATTGCCCTGTTAGCAGAAAATGGTTATGTGCTCTTGGTGGCCGACGATGGCAAGCTGAACTTTGCGGCGGCCAGTGGAGCCAATACCGCTTCTCTGCCCGCCGTCCAATTAAATCTTGATATTGACTCGGTAGAGCAGGTTATCCTCAGCGGAACCCCGCAGCTATTTAAATTCTCGCCTGAGAACCCCGGCCGCTTCCTGGAATTGGAGTACAGCGTGCAGTGCAAAATCAACACCATGCTCATTGCCCCCCTGAAAACACGCGGAATTATTATCGGGCTGATTGTTCTGATTAATAAACAGACTGGGGACTTTAACAACAGTGATCTAAACTTGCTGGGGGCCTTAAGCCAGCTTTTGGCCGGGGCTGTTGAGAATGCCCAACTCTTTAGCCAAATCCACGCCTATTCAGATAAATTAGAGCGAACTGTCCAGGCCAGAACGGAACGCCTGCAAGCCATTAAAAAGATCAGCCAGGTGGTGAGCCAGGGGTTAGATTTGGATGAGCTGCTGGTCGAGGTGGGGCAGCACATCAGCCAGATATTTGCGTCTGAGAGCACGGGTGAAGAGATCCAGGTGATTATTGGGCTGGTGGATGGCTCTCAGATTGGGCTGAGAAGGCTTTACGGCCTGTCTCAATCCCCGGCGGTTCAGCCAACAACCGGCCCGGTGGCCGTAGACAAGAAAGCCAAAGCCGCTCAACCTCAGAACATTATCACCTTTAAGATTGAGACCCACCGGCCGATAGACCAGGTCAT
>CAZDMM010000836.1:0-2360 GCA_964505845.1 uncultured Caldilineaceae bacterium | reverse complement strand
TAAACCGCTCATGCTAAACCAGGCCGGCCCGCTCAATGTTTACCTCAGCGCCGACCCGGATGAGGATAGCCGCACCCTGCGCTCTATGATGATGGCCCCCTTGATAACCGGCGGCAAAACCATCGGCCTGATTTTGGTGGCCAGCCAGTTGGCCAATGCCTTTAGTGAGAGCGACCTGGAAACCCTGGAATCGCTGGCTTTTCAAGTTGCCAGCGCTATTGAGCATGCCCGCTTGCTGCAAAAAACGCGCGAGATTGCTATTGTGGAAGAACGGACGCGCCTGGCGCGTGAAATGCACGATGGCGTCGCCCAAAATCTGGCCTACTTACTCATTCAGGTAGACCGCTGCTTGAATATGGTAGAAGAAGGTGGTAAACTAGAAAAACAGCTAGAGCAGATCAGCGCCTTATTAAAGCAAAATATTGAAGAAATCAGGCGTAATATTTTTGATTTACGCCCCGTGGAACTTGAAGGCAAGTCCATCTTTGAGGTGATGCAGAATTTTGTCATTGAATTTGGACGGCGTTGGAATCTCAAGACAACCTGCCTGGTTGAAGGCGATTACATTGAAGTATCACCCGAAGTTGAAAGCAGCCTCTACCGAATTTTGCAAGAGACCCTCTCAAATGCCAGGCAGCATGCCCGCTGCAAACATTTGTCGGTAAAAGTCAATATTAAACAGGATCAATGGGTGACGCTGGAAGTTAAAGATGATGGGTTGGGATTCACGCCGCATCAAAACTTGGAGAGCCACTCTCATCCCAGAGATCATAGTCGCCGTGGTTTAGGTTTAATCTCTATGCGTGAGCGAGCCAGCAGGTTGGGAGGAGATTTAACCGTGGAAAGCAGCCAGGGTAAAGGCACGCGGGTTATCGCCAGGCTGCCCCTGTCTGTGAGTCCCCCCCATAAACATTAAAACCTGGGGTTTATCTTGATAGTATAATCCAGATATGTCAAAGGTGGACAGCAACATGGACATGATAAAAGTTTTGTTAGCCGACGACCACTCTCTTTTTAGAGAAGGGATTCGCTCATTGTTGGAAGACCAGGATGATATTGAGATTGTGGGAGAAGCAGAAGACGGTTTAGAGGCGATCAGTCTGGCCGAAACTTTAGCGCCTACCGTCATTTTGATGGACATCAACATGCCGGTGATAGATGGAGTGGAAGCCACCCGCATGATTCTGGAGAAGAATGCGGCGATTGGAATTATTATCTTGACCATGTATCCCCAGGATGAATATGTTTTTGATGTGTTAAAAGCCGGGGCCAAAGCTTATCTTTTAAAGGATACCCGCTCCAAAACCCTGCTTGAGGTGATCAGAACTGTCCACAAAGGGCAGGCGGTGATTGACAACGAGATGACGACCCGCCTGTTGAGCGAGTATCGCCGCCTGGCCGACAAAGAAGAAAGCCTCCCCAGGATGCAGCCCTTAACCGACCAGGAACGCCGAATCTTAACCCTGGTCACGTTGGGGGCCAGCAACAGGGATATTGCCACCGACCTTAATTTATCAGAGCGCACCATCAAAAATTACCTCTCGGTCATTTTCCAAAAACTTCAAGTTAACAACCGTACCGAAGCGGCCATTCGGGCTATGCGCGATGGCTTGGTTGAAAAATTATAACCTCACCATACCCTTGAAGACACCCAAAATGCTCCCGGAAAGGGAGCGTTTTGCATTTATAGTACTTTGGGGAAAGAATTTAGGTACTTTTTGGCAGTAAATTTCACCTTATTGTTCGGTACTTTTGCCCCTATTATTTTATCAAAAAATAGGGGATAATTTGATACAGCTTAGGAAATTATCATCCATTAGCAAAAGTAAGTGGTAGGTGTGATATGCACAATTGGTTATTACAGATTATTACCATTTGGATTAGCCTTGACATCGTTCTGGTTGCTACCGGTTGGTATGCCGTAAAAACAATTAAGCCGCTCTACCCTGATTGGTGGAAACAAGTAGTCGCGGATGTTGAACCCTGGAGCAGCTCCACCCGGTAAAACTTTACTTCGCACTTTTGTGACCTTCTTTTAAGATAAAACCGGTTCTCCGTAGAAGGCCAACTCATGAGTAAATTAATGCGTGTACTTATTGCTGATTCAGACATAGATTTTTCTAAAAAATTGCAGGCCTATCTGGATCGGCAAGCTGATATCAAAATAATAGAGACCGTTCGCGAAGGCCAGCGTGCGGTTAACACCTGCAAAGATGCCCGGCCTGATCTGGTTTTGCTTGATCTACACCTGCCCGTTTTGGACAGCGTGCGGGCGATTCAACTGATCTTAAAACAAAATGAGCGTATCCGTATTCTGGGTATCTCCTCTATCCCCAATGATCGCTACGCTGTGGAGGCTA
>CAZDMM010000835.1:0-3621 GCA_964505845.1 uncultured Caldilineaceae bacterium | reverse complement strand
CCCCTCTCCCACGCCAAAGGCGCGCAGGGCGGGGAGAGGGGTTGGGGGTGAGGGCTATTTTCGAAGGAGTCATTAAATTGACAAATCTTGAAAAGATTATATACTCCGCCAACATGTCCAACAACATACATCAGACAGCCATATTTACCAATCCCGTCTCGGAACCACTGCCTCACCTCATCGCCGAGTCCATTCGTCAGGCCATCCAGAAGGGACGGCTAAAACCTGGAGAGCAATTGCCCAGCGAGCCGCAATTTGCCATGCAGTTAAAGGTGAGCCGAACTACCCTGCGAGATGCGGTGCGCATTTTGGAAGGCGAAGGAGTTTTGGAACGGCGGCGTGGGGTGGGTACTTTTGTGGTCAATGATCCGCTCATTCATATTGAAGAGGGTTTGGAAACCCTGTTCAGCACCACTGAACTTCTCCACAATAAGGGTTACACGCCCGGCACCTCCTTTAGCCGTTGGGAGACGACGCCTGCCACCGAAATTTTAGCCTCAATGCTCGAAGTCTCCCCCGGCGCTCCCTTGCTCCACCTGTCCCGCACCCGTACGGCCAACGGCATTCCCGTGATTCACTGCGAAGAATATCTCCCCGCCCGTCTATTTAGCCCCGAAGAATTTGATGAACCCATGGGAGATTGGTCCTTCTATGAGGTTTTAGAGCGTACCCGTATTGGCATTGTTTCTGCCGTTTGCAAGCTTGCGCCAGTGGTAGCCGACCAAAGTTTAGCAGCGCAACTTAATGTGCCGGTACATCATCCCCTTTTGCTGCTACGCCAAATTCACTATACCCATGATCACCAACCTATTCTCTACTGCGAAAACTACCACAATAGTTCTGTAATTGAGTTTCACGTGATTCGTCGGCGCTAGGTGCTCCTCAAATCGTAAATCGCAAAAAGACACCGTTGCCTTCGGCACGCAAAGCGCCGGTGTGGTATCCTAAAGGACGCCCTGGCGGTGTAGCCCTGCGGGTCAATCTGAAATCGTAAATTGGAGCGATAATTCTTGGTAGGTGTCATGCAGTCAGCCAATTTGTGGAGACAACTACGGGCCAACCAAAAGGCGCTTCTGTTTGGGCTGGGGACCGGTATGCTATGGGGTTTTTTGACCGCTGCCACGATAACCCCACCCCAGTGGTTAGTTTATGATCCTGCCGCCGGAGTCATCTACACCTATTTGGATGGGGGGATGTCTCCCCAAGTAATTGAGGCAGCTTTGTTTTTGGGTGAATTCAAATCCAACCTGGTACAGGTCACGCTGATTTTGTTGGTATTGGCCGGGTTGGCCGGTTGGGCTACCTGGCAGTTGAGTCGTGTCCAACCCCGTGGAGCACTCCAGCCGGCCCTACAACCTGGTCTCGATTGGTACCTCATCGGATTGGCTTTGGGCGGCTTGGGGATGGTCTGGCTATTTCAGACGGCCGGATTGGCGAGCTGGTTCAAGGGGGCAAATCTTACTCCGGCTCGCTGGGTAAGTGTCACCTTTGATATTTTACTACCTTTGTATATGGGGGTCGCGCTGTTTCTGGTGTGGTTTCGCCGCCTAGCATCGGTGCGCGCGCCCGATTGGGAGACGCGCCTCCGCACACCCTCATCACCCAGGCCCACGCCTGCCTTGTGGAGCAAGTTTTGGCCAGGCAAGAAAGGAGGTAACTCCATAAAAGATTAAGCTATCACAGCTCCAAGGTAATCCAAAGAGCGAGTCAGCGGGCTATCCATAAATCGCTCTTAACAACTTAAATTTTGATTCTTTTTTAATCCAATGGGGGAGGTAAAAATGGAAATCAAATTTTTGGCTGATGTGCTGGGGGCAGGCCCACTGCATCCAATTATGATTGGTTTGGCTCTGCTGGGGATGGTAATTGCGATTGCCATCTGGGTGATGGAGTTTGCCGGCTGGACCATCACCCGGCAAGGCTTTGTCCGCAACAATGTGCCCTGGAATGCGACCACCATTGCCTTGATTGCCGTCTCGGCCGCTATTTACATTGCGGGACGTCCCATCCAACTGCAATTCATCCCCGGTATTGGCGGCTTCAACCCTACTATGTCTCTGGCGCCCATTTTCTCGGTGCTGTTTGGGCTGCCGGGCGCGATTGGGGTGACATTCTCTATGCCCATCGGCGATGCCATCTCCGGTGCGTTGACGTTAGGTTCGGTGGCCGGATTCTTGTCCCACACCTTTGTCACCTGGCTGCCCTATAAGATGGTGCGCGAACCGAATTTCAAGATTCCGGCGGCGGTCGTTTCCTACTATTTATGGGGCATCATCATCGGCCCGATTATCCACTCTATTGTCATCCCGGGCTGGCTCGACTTTACCCATGTGCTGCCGCCGGCCGTATCGTGGGGCGCGGTGACTCCCGCTATTCTTTTGAATCACGGACTGACCGCCGTGGTGGTAGCGCCTATCCTGATGGTCATTCTCTACCCCATCGTCAAAGCGCGCGGCCTGTACTGGCGCGACCGCTACCAGCCAGGCGAGTCTGAGACAGCTACGGCTTAAAGATTGGAAGGCTGGAGGACTGATAAAACGGTTTAATCTTGTTCCCAAACTCAGTTTGGGAACAAGATTAAATAAACAACTATGGAAGTTTGGAAGGCTGGAGGATTGGATGAAGCGGCTCTGTCCAGCCTTCCAACCCTCCATCCTTCCAGCGGAGCATACCTCGTGACCCAACCAACCTCAGAGACAGTTCTGGTTGTTGAAGATTTATATTTTAAATACCCCACCGGTCAGCAGGATGTTCTGAAGGGGGTGTCATTCAGCGTGCAGCGGGGCGAGTTCATCGGTATCACCGGCCCCACCGGCGCGGGAAAGTCTACCCTGGCTTTGTGCCTGCGGGGCTTGATCCCTCACGCCGTAACAGGCAAGATGCAGGGGAGTGTCACCGTTTGCGGGCTGAATACCCGCCAAACCAACCCGGCTCAAATCGGTGAGAAGGTGGGCCTGGTTTTTCAAGACCCGGAAGCCCAAATTATCGGCCTGACCGTAGCCGAGGATTTAGCCTTTGCCCCGGAGAATTACACCTGGCCCCCGGAGCGCATCCTGGTCGAGATTCCCCGCATGCTGAAAACGGTGCGGCTGGAGGGGCTGGAAGAGCGCGAAACGTTCAGCCTGTCCGGGGGACAAAAGCAGCGGGTGGCGCTGGCCGGCGCCTTGATGATGTCGCCGGAACTGATTATTTTGGACGAGCCAACCTCCGAACTCGACCCCATCGGCAAAGCCGAGGTCTTTGATGCCGTGCAGCGGCTGCGCGACGAGCACAACACCACCATTATTATGATTGAGCACGCCGTGGAGCAGTTGGCCGAATTTGCCGACCGGATTTTTATGATGGAGCAGGGTCACATTGTGGCCCAGGGCACGCCGCGAGAACTTTTCCGCAACGTAGAGTTGTTCCACCGCATGGGCGGGGAACGCCTGCCGCAAGTAGCAGAGTTGCTCTTTATGCTGGAACAGGACGGCTTGATTCAGCCTGCTGAATTCAGCCCTTATGAGCGTGAGGCTATTGAGGTGATTGGTCGTCTCCTGGAGGGTGTACATGCCTGAGACCTCACATCCCATTATCCAGGTGCGCGACGTTTTCCACCAGTATGAGGGTAACGCTTCGCCC
>CAZDMM010000834.1:0-3622 GCA_964505845.1 uncultured Caldilineaceae bacterium | reverse complement strand
CAGGGCTTGAAGGTGGAGTGAGATTGGAGATTAGAGCTTGGTAATCTCCAATCTCCAATCTCTATTAACCCATTTTTTGATGGAGAACAAAAGCATGACTTTCCCCCTCATCGGCATACCCTGCCGGCCTGATACCAGTGGAACCTTTCCCGGACGGCCCATCAATGCCCTGGCCCACAGCTATGTGGATGCCGTCATCGGGGCGGGCGGCCTGCCGGTCGGCATCCCTTTGCATGTACAGGGCGACCTGCTGGAAACGCTCTTTGAGCGAGTGGATGGCTTGCTCTTTCCCGGCGGCGGCGATATTGCGCCCAGCCATTACGGCGAGACGCCCCAGGTGGATAACCTGGGCGACATCCAGCCCGACCGGGATGAGTTGGAAATCAAGCTCATGCGCCTGGCGACCCAGGAGCGCAAGCCGTTCCTGGCGATTTGCCGGGGCATCCAGGTGATGAATGTAGCCAACGGCGGCAGCTTGTGGCAGGATGTCGCCAGCCAGATGCCCCAACCTATCCGCCACGATTACTATCACTTTGACCAGCACCCCACCAATTACCTGGCCCACCAGATTGTATTGAAACCGACTTCCTTGCTGGGCAAAATTTTAAAAACAGACCGCCTGCCGGTCAACAGCCTGCACCACCAGGGCGTTAAAGCCGTCGCGCCCAACCTGCGAGCGGTCGGTTATGCCGACGACGGGCTGGTGGAAGTTCTGGAAGCCGCCGACCATCCCTTTGGCCTGGGGGTGCAGTGGCACCCGGAGGAGTTGGTGGCCGATCAGGAGGCCGCCCGGAAGATGTTCGCGGCGCTGGTAGAGGCGGCGAGAAATGGGCGATGAATCTTGCTCCCTTCTTGGGAGCAAGGTATAATTACACCATGCGTATCGTCTCTCGCAAAATGTTGAGAGAATTCTGGGAACAATACCCGGACGCTCGACCTGCTTTGGAAACCTGGTATGCTGATGTCAAGCAAGCGGATTGGAAATCTCCGGCCGACCTCAAAAATATCTATCGAAATATTAGCTTTGTAGCCAATAATCGCGTTATCTTTAACATCAAGGGAAACAAATATCGTTTGATTGCATTAGTGCAATATCAGTATGGTCTGGTTTATATCCGTTTTGTAGGTACGCATCAACAGTATGACCACATTGATGCCAGCACTGTTTGAAAGGCTTTATTGTGGATATCAAACCCATCAAAACTGAGGCAGATTATGAAGCGGCTCTAGCCGAGATCGAGGAATTGTTTGAGTCGCGGCCTGGCACGCCAGACGGCGACCGGCTAGAAATTCTGACCACCCTGGTTGAAGCCTATGAGGAGCGACACTTTCCGCTGCCTCCACCCGATCCGATCGAGGCAATTTTCTACTTTATGGAAAGCCGGGGATTATCGCGCCGGGATTTGGAACCATATTTGGGCAGCCGGGCGCGTGTTTCTGAGGTATTGAACCGCAAGCGGCCGCTCTCCTTGGAAATGATTCGCCGCTTGAGCGCCGGGTTGAAGATTCCGGCGGAAATCTTAATCCAACCTTACGACTATAAACAAGCGGCCTGATGACCAACTCTCACCCCATCGGCTTCTTTGATTCCGGCGTGGGCGGCCTCTCGGTGTGGCGAGAGGTGGTGCGCGGCCTGCCCCACGAAGCGACCGTCTACTTTGCCGACAGCGCCCACTGTCCCTATGGCCCCCGCCCGGCGGAGGAAATCTGCGCCCTCTCTGCGGCCATCACCCGCTTTTTGCTGGCCCTGGGCTGCAAATTGATCGTGGTCGCCTGCAACACGGCCAGCGCCGCCGCGTTGGAAGTTTTGCGGGCTGAATTCGACGTTCCGCTGGTGGGCATGGAGCCGGCCCTCAAACCGGCTGCCGCCGCCACCCAAACCGGCCACGTGGGGGTGCTGGCGACTGAAGGAACGCTCAACGGCTATTTGTTCAAAAACACCGCTCAACGCCACGCCACCGAGGTTGAAGTCCACGTGCAGGTGGGCGACGGCTTGGTGGAGCAGGTGGAAGCGGGCCAACTCGACGCGCCGGAAACAGAGGCGCTGCTGCGTCGCTACCTGGAGCCGCTGCTGGCCGCCCACGTGGATCAAATTGCCCTGGGCTGCACCCATTATCCTTTACTCATGCCGCTCATTGAGCGGGTGGTGGCCGGTCGCGCCCAGGTGATTGATCCGGCCCAGGCCGTGGCCCGCCAGGTGCAGCGGGTGCTGCGGCTGCACGGGTTGGAGTCGCCGCCGGACGGTGTGGCCGAGCATCGCTTTTTTACCAGCGGCCGGCCACAGCCGTTAGAGGCGTTGGTGGCCCGTTTGAGTGGGCAGAAGGTACAAACAACCCCGATTCGTTTGGATCAAATCTAACGCCAAGACGCCAGGGTTCAAAGGCGCAAAGGGGTGTAATTATTAAACTTTGTGCCTTCGCGCCTTTGCGTTAACAAATTTTTGTCTCAAAGTAGCTTGTTCTGAGTACCCCTACAACGGCCAAAAAATCGGCAGGGCGACTGCGACCAGGATGAGGTAAGTCAGGGTCAAGCCGAGGCCCACTTTGGTGTAATCGCTAAATTTGTAACCGCCCGGCCCAAAAACCAGGGTGTTGGATTGGTGCCCAATGGGCGTGAGATAATCATTACTGACCGCAATCACCACCGCCATCATGAAAGAACGCGGGTCTACCCCCAGGCTGCGGGCAATATTAATGGCAATCGGCCCAATCAGCACAATGGCGGCGGCGTTAGAGAGCGATTGCGTTAGCAGCGCCGCCAGCACATACAAGCCCAGCAGGATCACCATCGGCCCAAAACCGGCCAAATTGGTCACGACGGTATCGGCCAAAAATTTGGCGGCGCCGGTAGATTCCATCGCCAGGCCCATGGGCAGCATCCCCGCAATCAAAAAAATGGAACGCCAGTCGATGGCCTGATAGGCTTCTTCAACATTCAAGACACCCAGCAGTACCATCAACATGGCGGCCACCATCCCGGCCAGCGAGATAGGCAGCCATTCCATGATCACCATCAACAGCAAGCCAGAAAAGATAGCCAGGGCCAGCGGCGCTTTGGCGGTGCGGCGATTCTCTAACGGAACCGGCTCCAGCACCAAAAAATCAGGGCTGGCCCGCAGCAGGTTGAGAAAATCCCGCCGCCCCTGCACCAGTAACACATCCCCAGGGCGCAAAGGCTCATCGCTGAGGGGCTTGTTCACATAATGTCCATGCCGCCACAAGGCTAGCACCGTGAGCCGAAACTTTTCTCGAAAGCGAATCTCTTTCAGGCTTTGCCCTTCCAGGGTTGAGTTGGTATTCAGAACCACCTCCACAATGGTCGACTCCCGCGACTTGAGGTCGGCCCGGTCGGTATGCTTCACCTCCGCCTCAATTTGCAGCCCTTGATTGTTGCGCACTTTGAGCAGCTTATCCAAACCTCCTTTGACCAGCAGAATATCATGCGCCTGAATTTTATCGTTGCGGCGAATGGTCAAGATCGTTTCGCCATGCCGGATCAGGCCTACGATGGTCAAGTTATAGGCTTCGCCAAAGCGACTCTCGATCATCGTCTTGCCGGCCAGCGGCGAATTGGGCAGGACGCGGATTTCGGTGACATACTCGCGGGCGGAGTAGCTCTGGAT
>CAZDMM010000833.1:0-3628 GCA_964505845.1 uncultured Caldilineaceae bacterium | reverse complement strand
AACGGTCTGATTTAAGCCAGATAAGTGCCTGTCACCTTAATCCCGATAATGTTTAGTTAAGTAGTGGAACCTCCACCTAATCGCATTGAATCTTTGTTATTGGTGGGTTATAAATTTTTTTGGTCGGCCTGGTCAATTGCCCGGAAATGTAAAGTGCATCTGATCCGGGGTAAACAACCATCCAGTCCGGTACCCAGCTAGCACTCCCTCCTTTCTATGGCTGAAAATATGTTGTTTGTTAATCTACAACCGGCGTGGGTTAGCTTCTACAACCGGAAGCCAACCCCAGGCAGAGATTCCCGACCCAAGGCACATAGCTCTTGGCAGGGCCAACTATTTCCATTATAATTACCGAGTGTGCCAGAACTGCGCCAAAATCGCGCCAAAAGTAGTTTCCTGGAGAACTCTAACTGTTTTCTAATGGATTTTTAATAACCTTTTAAGGATTTGCTGTGCGATTAATTTCCAGCCCCCTGAAAAATCGTAGGACAATTCGGGCCTCTACCTTCGCACAGATAATGCGTTTTAAGAGCCGGTCAATGCGGATAGCTCAGAGGAGCTTATATGTCTGAATTGAGACTATTTTTGTTCGGCTCGCCTCGCCTCTTCCGTACCCGCAAAACTCGTTCGGCGCAAGCAGATCAGAACCATGTGGAGCAGCTCAGGTTTAGCCGGCGCCGGGCCATGGCCTTGCTGGCCTATCTGGCTGTTACAGGCAAACATCACCCTCGTGAAGTATTAGCCGGTTTGTTCTGGCCTGAAAGCGATCCGGCCCTGGCCCACTCCTATTTACGGCGCGAACTGGCCATCCTGAACAAAACCCTCGGCCAGGGTTGGTTAGACAGCGACCGGGAGGTGGTGGGATTGATCCGCCGGGATGACTTCTGGCTGGATGTGGCCCACTTCAGGCATCTTTTGTCAACCTGGGTAACTCACGGCCACCCTGAGAATGAGGTTTGCCCCCAGTGCCTGCCCGTTTTAGCTGAAGCCGTTGACCTTTATTGTGACAGCTTTATGGCCGGTTTTTCCCTGGCTGATACCCAAAATTTTACCGAATGGCAATTCTTTGAATGTGAAGAATTACAGCGCAGGTTAAGCCAGGCTTTCAATAAACTGGTGCAGGGTTACATGAACCGCCAAGAATTTGAACCGGCCATTCACTATGCCCAACGCTGGCTGCATTTTGAGCCTGCCTACGAGGTTATTCATCGCCAGTTGATGCAGTTATTTGCCTGGACGAGCAATCGGGCCGCAGCCATACACCAATACCAGAGCTGTGTGCGGGTGCTCAAAGAGGAAATGGACCAGTCGCCCGAAGCAGCCACCCAGGCCCTGTATGAGGCCATCAAAACCCAAACGTTGCCGTGGGAAAAACCTGAAAAAAGCGAGAGACCGGCTCACCCCAGCCCGGCCCCGGAGTCTGAATCAAGGTCTCCCCATCCCCTGCCCCCCGCTGCCCTTGAAGAGAAACCAATGGTCAGCCCCCTGACCCCGCGCCACAACCTGCCGCCCGAACCAACCCCCTTCTTTGGCCGGGAAGAAGAACTGGTTCAGATTGGCCGGCTGCTGCTCGGTGAACCTGCCTGCCGCATGCTAACCTTGGTTGGTCCCGGCGGGATTGGGAAGACCCGTTTGGCCGTGCAGGCGGCTAAACAAGCCCTCGACGCCTTTCCGCATGGAGTTTACCTGGTTTCCCTGGCCTCGGTTAGCTCGGCCACGCTGCTCGCCCCCACCATTGCCGAAGTCCTCAAGTTTTCTTTTGAAGGCCGGGCCGACCTCAATGTTCAGCTTCTAAATCACCTGCGCCAAAAAACCATGTTGCTGGTGCTGGACAATTTTGAGCACATGCTCTCCACCCCCTTAGCCGGCATGAGCGGGGATAATCAGGGCGCCGAGCAGTTGCTGCTAGATTTCCTGAGATATGCCCCTAACTTCAAATTGTTGGTGACTTCGCGGGAACGCCTGAATCTAAAAGAGGAGTGGGTCCTGGAAATTGGGGGATTGGCCTATCCGAGCGCCACAGAAATGCCCCAGCCGGCCCCCATTCGTGGGGCCTCGCTGCCGCTTCCCATATCCCTGGAAGAATATAGCGCTGTAAAATTATTTGTAGAGACCGCCCGCCGGAGTCAACCCAAATTCTTTCTTTCTAAAGCGGATCAGGCTGCTATTGTGCATATTTGCCAATTGGTACAAGGCATGCCCCTGGGGATTGAGCTGGCTTCGGCCTGGGCCGGACTGATGCCGGTAGCGGAGTTGGCCCAGGAAATCCGCAAAAACCTCGATTTTTTAGGCTCATCCATGCGCAATATGCCTGACCGGCATCGCAGCCTGCGGGCGCTTTTTGAACATTCCTGGCAGCTTTTGTCTGGTCCGGAACGTCAGTTGATGAGCAAGCTGTCTGTCTTTCGGGGAAAGTTTGGACGCGAGGCCGCCGAGCAGGTGGCTAACGCTACCCTGCCGCTCCTCAAATCGCTGGTTGACAAATCTATGCTGCGCGGCAGCGCCTCCGGACGCTATGAAATGCACGAGGTTTTGCGACAGTATGCCGCCGAAAAACTGGCCGAGTCTCCTGAAAACAGCCTGACGCTAAAAACCAAACACAGCCGCTATTATGCCGCTTTTCTCCGCCAGCAAGAGCATGCCTTACAGAATCTGGGCCAGCGCCAACCCTTAGCCAAAATAGCAACCGAAATTGACAATGTGAGTGCGGCCTGGGACTGGGCTGTAACTCACGGGCAGGTGGCAGAGATTGGACAAAGCTTGGATACTCTGTACCGTTTCTATTATGCCCAGGGGTGGATCCGTCAAGGAGAAGCAGCCTTTAAGCAAGCGGTCGAGGGTTTGGGCGGCGCGTCCGGGCCGGCCAAATTGGTCTTGGGGCAGCTTTTGGCCCGGCGTGGCCACTTTACCTATAGCTTGGGGCTTTATCGCCAGGCCAAGAAACTGCTGTCAGAAAGCCTGGCCATTTTTACCCAATTTGAGGCCCAGAATGACCCTGTTATCACCAAAGAAAAAGCCCTGGCTCAGTATCATCTTGCCGCCACGGCTAGGGTAGACGGCGAGTACCAACAGGCCCGCCAGCTTTGCCAAGAAAGCCTGCGCCTTTATCAGGCCGGCGCTGACTACTCAGGCATGGCCGTAGCCCTTAAACTGTTGGGGATTATTGCCGGTTCGATAGGGGATTACGAGGAAGCCCGGGGCCGGTTCCACGAGGCGCTTGAGTTGTATCGGCGCATTGACGACCTGTACGGCGTCGCCAACACCCTCAGCGACCTGGGCATTGTGGCCGATAGATTGGGCCAGTACGACGCGGCCAAACAATTACACCAGGAATGTCTGGCCATCCGTCGCCAAACCGGTCACTTGTGGGGTATAGGGTCCTCCCTCAACAACCTGGGGCTTTTGGCCTATGATCAGGGTGAGTATGCTGAGGCCAGAGAACTTATCCAGGAGAGCCTTAACCTTCAAGAAGAGATCGGTGACCAGTATCAGATTGCCAACTGCCTGACGAACCTGGGCATGACCCTTTGCGTTATGGAAGATTATCTGGAGGCTCGGCGCTGCCTGGTAAAAGCGTTGAAATATGCTGTTGAAATCGGCTCCACTTCGCTGATTTTGGAGATTCTGG
>CAZDMM010000832.1:0-3641 GCA_964505845.1 uncultured Caldilineaceae bacterium | reverse complement strand
GCACCGTCGTCTTTCAGTTTGATATCTGTAATCATTGCGTCCTCCTTATGGACATAGCACAATAATTGTTTGAAAATATTTTTGCCTTTTTACCATAGCAGATCACCCAGTTTAAGGGGTAGTTTCACCACATCCTGCCCGGCGAGACAAATCGGCTGCCCGCCTCCGTTGAGCGCCAGCGTAGCAAACAGCTCTCAGCCGCGCAAAGTACAACCCTGGGCTATGGTTGTTTCGTTAGTTTATCAATCCTCACCCTCCGGACACCATGAACTCCCGAATACCATCCGACACCTCCGGCGTGCGCAGATAGCCGCAAATGTTGTGGGTATTGGCTTTTCCGGCGGGACTGACGTAGCAATTATGTACCAGCACATCTGCCACCCGGACTCCCTGGCGGTTCGGCTCATACTCGTCGGCCAGGTTACAGTCACTTTAATTGTAAGCGCGCGGGGGAAATCTCGTCTTGAACGTTCTTATCCAAACCATGAACGTTCTTGCTGGATTGCAAAACCGTATGGGGCGAAACGCCGAGGAGGTGTTTGAAGTGGCGGTCCAGATGGCTCTGGTCGGCAAAACCGACCCGCTGGGCCACTTCGGAGACGCTGAGCAGGCCGGTTTCCAGCAGCGCCCTAGCTCGCTCCACCCGGCAGCGAATGAGGTATTGGTGGGGGGCCAGCCCGGTAGCCTGTTTGAACTGGCGGGCAAAGTAAGTGGGGCTGTAACCGGCCACGGCGGCCAGTTCGGCCAGGCTGTGCTCCTGGGCAAGCTGATCGTTGAGGTAATCTTGCACCCGGCGGAGGGTTGAGTCCGATAAGCTGTACCTCGGCAGTGAGCGTGTCACCAGGCCGGAGGCATAATTACGCAGCAGGTGCAGGGCCAGGGTGTGGCCTACGGACTCGGCGTAGAGGCGGCCGGCCAGCCCACCCGACTCGACCTCGGCCAATAGGGCCAGGCAGAGGTGCTGCACGAGTGGGTCTTGAAAATTGAAGCAGGGGAGCAGTTCCAGCCGCAGGGGGTCGCTTGGGCTGATTTCGGCGGCGGTGGCTGCCATTAAAGCGGGGGTGAGGTCAACGTGGAGGCAGTGCGCGGTATTGCTCCAACTGAAAGCCCGCGGAATATGGGCCGGCACCAGATATAAATGACCGGGATAAGAGTAACCTCGCCCCTTGCACCCAGCTAGATCCCACTCTAAATCAAGCGGGCCTTTCAGGTGAAGAACGAGGGTGTGCCAGGCCAGAAAAGCTTCGGGAAAAGCCACCAGCTCCAATTGAGGGGCTGTCTGGTAGCCGGTCACAAGCAGATCAGACCACCCCCTGGCGGCGCTTGAGACCAGGATGTGATGAGCAACTCCCCCTATGGTTACAGCAGCAGGCGGGTCAACAATGAAAAGCTTATCCGCATCCATGCGCCCAGCCTTTCTACGAGGATATTAAAGAGGGGCCGCTTCGCTCCAGGGGTGAGGGGTGGCTCAGGAAGAGATGAGGTTGAAAGCGGTACTTCTCAGGCGAGTCGAACGATGCAACACTATCTAATCCATTGTGTAGTATATCACAAATAAGGCTGAATCTCAAGAGATCAAAAATCTTGAACACTAAATTTTATAAGGAGCTGTATTTGAAACTTCCGGGAAGGTTTGCTAAATAACTTTGAACATGCCCCGTGACCTCTCAGAAAATATTCCCCCACGACCGCCCGGCTTAAGCGGGGCAGACCAGGGTTGATGGTTTTAACACAATGGGCAAATATAACCTTGAGTTAAAAGCCGAGGCGCCCGGAATGACCATCAAGGTTATCGAATTGGCCGGAAAAGAGGCGCTGAAGCCGCCGGCGCTCACCGGCTGGTTGGGCTGCTGGACAATGGCGGTGAGGTTGGCGGCGCTGTAGCGGAACACCTGGGCCGCACCCGCCGGGGTAAATCCGGCTATCGAAACATCTCCGGTTAATGCGCCCCCGGTTTTGTTGATAATCATCAGGGTCAGGGCGCTGTCGCTGCTGCGCTGGGCGGCGTAAACAGCCAGTTGGCTCTGGTCGGCGCTGGCGGCGCTGACGCTGACATCGCCAAACTTGCCGCCGCTGCCATCGTAGTTGCGGTAGAGGCGAAAGGCATACGCGCCCGGCAGCGTTTCAAAGTTGTCATAGCCCAGAGCGGCGTCGGGGTAGTTCCATAGGGTCGCCAGGTCTAACCCTTCCCGGCCAAAGATGCCGAGGATGTCGGCCTGGGCTATGGCCCCGTTGATGGCTTCCAGCCCGCCCCAGTTGTATTCGGTCAGGGCCAGCCTGGTGCCGGGATAATGGGCGTTGACCCACTCCCGCATGCGGGGGATGAGGCGCACATAGCGCCACTCTGCGGGCTGGTCGTCGCCGCCAATCCAGCTTTCATCACGATAAGTGGGATCCCACAAAGCGCGGGTGGAACGCAGGCGCAGGGCCTGCATGGCGGCGTCGCCGGCCGTGGTCAGGTCTACCCCATTTTGGGGGTAAAAGTGCAGGTCAAGGTAATCTAACAGGCGGACGCTGTTGGCCTGCTCATACTGGCACATCTGCCGCAGATACCAGGCCACCTGGTATTGGTTGCCGTGGGTAGCATAATCGGGAAAGTAGGTATAGCCATTTTGGGCGGCCTGCTCCATGTCATATTTGGAATACCAGTAGCCAGACCAGCCAAACGAGGCGTAGCCAAAAATCTGGGCGGCGGGGTCGGCGGCTTTGATGGCGGCGGCGTAGCTGCGTGAGCGGCTCCACAACTCCTCGTATCGTAAGGCATTGGGGTGAATGTCGCGGTGGGTTTCGCTCCACAATTCCGGCTCGTTATCCAGGGCGTAGAACTTGACCCCCCCGGCGTTGGCCGCGCCGTGCGTTGCCTTCAGATGGTTGACCCAGCCTGTCACAAACGAGGGGTTGACAACCATGCTGGTATCAAGCGGGTCGTTGCCGACGATGGGGTTGCCTCCGCTCAAGCCATTGCCACAGTCAGGGTAGCCGCTCTCGTTGTCTACATCATCCTGGGGGCCATACTTGGACACCTTGAAGCCGCACGTATTTTGATCGCCGTTTTTAGCCACGTAGCCGGTCATCGGTACAGTGATGAGCGAGGCGGTCCCGGTTTGCTCATTCTGGTCAATCCACTGGTCGGCGGTTTGAACTGCGAAGGTGTACGGGTCGTAATGGGTGTTGTTGTGGAAGAACCAGTCGGAGCCGTGATTGATAAAGTTGCCCTGCCAGTTGTAGCGGGTGGTATGGTTGCCGCCCCAGCGCCGCACCGGCAGGTTAATTTCGGCGGCAAAAGAGGCTTTGGCAAAATTGAGGCCGTAAATATAGGGGCTGATCGGCTTACGGTTGGCAGCGACATTCACCGTCAGTCCCACATTGGCGGAGGTGACGGGGCCTTGCGCCACAAGGCGCGGGCCGGCTGCCAGCAGCGCCGCCATGACCATCACCAGGCTTATGACTCGATTCTTCATCTTTCAGCCTTCATCCTTTAAACGCCGCCCGCGCCGCTATCCAGCCGAAAGCCGTAACCACGCACGGTGACGATGAACTCATGCTCCGGGTCAATCTCGGCCAGGCGTTGGCGCAGGCGGCGTACCAGGGCGTCAATGGCGTCGTCGCTGACCCCTTCGGCAGACTCGCCCGGCCAGGCG
>CAZDMM010000831.1:0-3644 GCA_964505845.1 uncultured Caldilineaceae bacterium | reverse complement strand
GTTCCGGCTTTTCTCGGCAGTGAACGCGGCGCTGGCGGGAGAGTTGGAGGGCGGCTGGCCGATGCGGGCGCGAATGTGGTTGTTCTTTTTAATCGTCAAAGCCCAGGCGCGCCTGGGCTTTCTGCCGCGAATCTCGTTTGCGGAAAGGAGCGAGATGCCGATCGAGGCGGGCAGGCCTATGCGGCCTTGAGCGGGTGAATCTCGCGGTCGATCCGCTCCTGTTCATCGGATGACAGGTCTCGCAGAGCTCAACTCCAACGGGGAGGATGCTTCGCCACATTCACTTTTTGGCCCAAAAAGCTTCGGCCTCTTTGAGGCGGGCTACATGCAGGTGGATGTGCCCCAGCGTGGTTTGGGGCGACAGCCCTGGCCAGGCTTCCGGCTGCGGGCCGAGTTCGGCCAGGATGCCTTCCACGTCCAGTGGGTCGGTCACCATAGCCAGTTGCCCATTCTCCCAGGGCCACTCGCTGCGGGGGCGGTCCCGGTAAATTTCGATGCCGTTGCCGTCGGGGTCGGCCAAATAAATGGCCTCGCTGACGCCGTGATCGCTAAAGCCTTGCACCGGCGTGCGCGTCTCTGCCAGCCGCCGCAGCGATTGAGCTAGCGCCACCCGCGAGGGCGTCAAGATGGCAAAGTGGTACAGGCCGGTCACCCTGGAAACCTGCCGCGCGCCGGGCTGCTCGGTCAACAGCAGCAAATCCGGGCCGCCCGCGCCCAAATAGGCGGTTTGACCGCTGCGCCGGCGCAGTTGAAAGCCCAGCCTATCCTGGTAAAAAGCCAGCGACCGCTCCAAATTCGCCACCGTCAGATGGACGTAGCCGAGATGTGTGTCAGGATGAATAGTATGTGCTGTCATAAATACCCCCTTGCTGAAAACAAAAACGCCGCCTACTTGACCAGGCAGCGCGCTCGTGGTACGATACCGAGGTAGTTGAGCTATTACCTCGCGCCAGTAAACCTCTCGCCGCCAACCGAGGGGTTTTTCATTTCGAGAGTATAGCATAGTTGGCGGGGGCTGCCAACCAGCAAGGCCAGAAACGGACTACCGTCCGGTGTACAAAATGAGGATTGTCGGGAGTAAAGCAGACTCAATTTGGGGACACGGATGAACACAGATTTCACCGATTTTTTCTTTAATTTTTTGATCTAATCTGTGTTCATCCGTGTCCAATTCTATTGGGTGTGACCAATTTGAGTTGTAGTATAGGGCCTTGTGCCCGTTTTAGGCTTTACAAACGCCCACAAGGGGCTTTACTACCCCAATTGCAACTCATTTTGGTCACACCCAATTCTATTACATATGGCGCAATTAATACACCGAATTCAACTCCCTGCGGGAGCCGGCCCGGCCCGGCCTGTGCCTGCTGTAATTATGGTGCATGGCTGGAAGGGCGACGAAACAGTGATGGGGATTTTCAAGCAGACGGTTCCGCCGGGCGCGGCGATTGTGTCGCCGCGTGCGCCTCTGGCCGTGGAAGATGGCGGCTACAGTTGGTTTTTGCGCAACAGCACCGAATTGCAGCCCAAGCCTCCGGAGTCGCTCCTGGCCGGATTGAACCAACTGCACCAATTTATCACCGATCTGCCCCAGCTTTACCCCATTGATCCCGCCCGGCTGGTGCTCATGGGCTTTAGCCAGGGTTCGACCATGGTCAACAGCCTGATTTTTACCTATCCCCAGCTTGCCATTGGGGTGGCTTCGCTGGCCGGGCTGATACCCGATGTCATGCAGCAAACCAAATCCCCCAACCTGGCTGGTCTCCCGGTCTTCATTGCACACGGCGTGCGAGATGAGATTGTGCCTCTGACCATCGCTCGCCACACCCGCGATCTGTATTGGCGGCTGGGCGCTGAGGTAACATACGGTGAGTATCATACCGGCCACAAAGTGACCGTGCAGGGCATGGCCGATTTGAAGGCGTGGCTGGGTAAGGTTATTGAAAAGTAGGAATTGGAAGGTTGAATATCGTCCCTATACCCAGTCCTCCTGCCTTCCAACCTTCCGTGACATTACCGACCCCTTAGGAGGGCGCCATGGCCTCATCCCGACAAGTCTCCGCTTTTGATATTATCGGCCCGATTATGGTGGGGCCGTCCAGTTCTCACACCGCCGGGGCGGTGCGCTTGGGCCAGATGGGGCGGATTATCCTGGGGACGCAGCCGGACGAAGCATTGATTGAACTGCACGGCTCGTTTGCCCAAACCGGCCAGGGCCATGGCACCGACCGGGCCATCGTGGCCGGGCTGCTGGGCATGCCCACCGACGACGAGCGTATCCGTCACAGCTTTGCGGTGGCTCAGGCGTGGGGGCTGGCCTTTCGCTTTGAGACGGTGGATTTGGGCGAGGATGCTCACCCCAATACCGTCCGGCTGACTCTGCGGGCCGGAGAGCGCAGCGTGCAGGTTACGGGAGCTTCGGTCGGTGGGGGGCTGGTGGAAATCACCAACATCGAGGGCTACGCCGTGAACTTTAGCGGCGCGCACGACACCCTGCTGGTCATTGCCGAAGACCGGCCCGGCACCACCCATGCCGTTACCGGCTGGCTGCTGGAACATAACATCAACGTGGCTTTTCTGCGGGTGGGGCGCAAACAGCGCGGCGGCGCTGCCTTGATGATTATCGAAACCGACCACGCTATTCCCGATGACCTGATTGAAGCCATTGAGGATTTCGACTGGGTGCGCTGGGTGCGCAAGGTTGACAAAGTGGGAGAATAACTATGTTTGATTCAATGGTTGAAATGATTGAGCGGGCGGAGTCAGCGGGACAGCCTCTCTGGGAAATGGTGGTGCAGGCGGAGGTGGCCCAAAGCGGCGAGACGCGGGAGGCCATCTGGGCGCGCATGCAGCGCCGTTTGGCCGTGATGCGCCGCAGCACCGAGCAAGGCTTGGCCCAACCGATCATCTCATTGAGCGGTATCAGCGGTGGCAGCGCCTACCGCTTTTGGTATTGGCTGGATGACCACCAACCGCTGACCGGCCCCATTTTGAGCCGGGCGCTGGCCCGCGCCATGGCTGTCAACGAGGTCAACGCCGGCATGGGCTGCATCGTCGCCACCCCGACGGCCGGTTCAGCCGGGATTTTGCCGGGGGTGCTGCTGACCTTGCAGGAAGCGCGCGGCTTTACGGATGACCAACTGGTGGCGGCGCTATTCACCGCCAGCGGCATCGGCGCGGTGATTGTGCGGCGGGCGCACGTCTCCGGGGCGGCGGGCGGCTGCCAGGCCGAAACCGGCAGCGCCGCAGCGATGGCGGCCGGCGCGGCAGTGGAATTATTGGGCGGCACGCCGCAGCAGTCGGCCCAGGCGGTGGCGATTACTTTGAAAAATATGCTGGGGCTGGTGTGCGACCCGGTGGCCGGGCTGGTGGAAGTGCCCTGCGTCAAGCGCAACGCGGCCGGGGCGGCCCAATGCTTCATCGCCGTAGATTTGGCCCTGGCCGGGGTGGAGAGCGTCATCCCCGCCGATGAGGTGATTGACGCCATGGCCAGCATCGGGCGGCGCATGGATGAGCGCTTCCGCGAGACCGCTCAGGGCGGCCTGGCGGCGACTCCCACCGGCAAACGGCTGGCGCAGTTGGTTTGGGCGGAGAAGAAGTGAGGGAGGGTTGGAAGGCTGGAAGATTGGAAGGCTGCAATGTTTTTC
>CAZDMM010000830.1:0-3659 GCA_964505845.1 uncultured Caldilineaceae bacterium | reverse complement strand
CTATGCCGGGCGTCATCCAAAGCGATTTTTACGCGGTCAAACGGGCCTGGCCGGGCGAGGGTGAGCCGCCCTATCGCTATATGACCGAGGCCTATTTCCCCGATATGGCAACCCTGCAAAGCACTTTTTTTGACCCGGACTATCAAAAGAAGTTAGCCGAATCGCTCAAGCGTATCGCCGAGCCGCTCTTTTTGATTTCGGAAGAAGTGTTGAGTGAAGTCAAAAGTTAAAGATGGCCGAAGCTGGCAGCTTTCTTCAAGCGGGGGACGTGAATGATCCCCGCCGCTCAAAGCGCCGTTCCGGCGGCAGCTTACTGTGAGGCGTTGTGTTCGGCCGCCCGCTGGCAGTTGATACAGAGGGTAGCTTCCGGTAAAGCCTCCAGCCGAGATGGATCAATTGGGTTGCCGCAGCCTTCACAAATGCCATAGTGGCCCTGCCGGACTTGCTGCAGCGCCTTATTCAGAGCGTTCAATTTGTTTTCCTGGATTTGGAGCAGAGACCAGGCTATATCATGCTCCAAAAGTTCAGGGCCGCCCTCGTCAATATTTACCTCTACCTCAGTTCTGAGCGCCTGGCGTAAGTGTTTGACTTCTACCCGTAAATGCGCTCGCTCGTTTTCAAGGGTTTCAATTAACTTGGTCGCTCCCTTTTGACTCATATTTCGGTAAAAATTGATATAAGGAGGAGGTAGAGGCTGCTCTACCCCCTCAGGGGTTTTAGTTGGGGTAGGGCCGGTTACGCCTTACTGCGGGCCGGCCCACTCTCTCGTGGAGTTAGACTTGTGAGCCTAGCTCTGCGGGGCAATTTGCTTACCCACCACATTGGCCGCCCAGGCCGCCAGCACCAGCACCACCGCCCCCACAATGATGTCGTTCCACAGGGCTGCCAGCACCGCCGAGTAGCCCAGGGCAAAGGGGGACACGATCAACCAGATGCCGACCACCGCGTTCACCCAGTCCAGGGTCTTGTCAGTGCCCACGTTATCGCTCAAGGCAGCCCACACCGCCAGCGCAATCAAGACCACCCCGGCGATGATAGCGTTCCACATCGCCACCGTTGTCAGCGAGTACCCCAGGATAAAGGGCGCCAGCACCTCCCACAGGCCGGCCACGGCCACCAACCAACTTAAAGACTTTGCCGTTTTCATTATAACCTCCTTGAAGCATGCAATGAGTAAAATTTAACTTTCAAACTCATCATACTCCCATCTGGTAACTAACCAGGTAAACGCAGGTGAATATCAGGTAATTATTTTTGTCTACCGCTTGTTTACTTTTGGTTACGTTCCTGTTCACCTCCAGAGGTTATACTGGTCAAAAAGGAGAAGGTATCCCATGAAATCAAAACCATTTGGCTGGATGCAGCGCCTGCTGCGTTGGTGGTTTGGCGCTCCCTTTCAGGAGCTGCCGGAGGAGTTTGGCGATACGGTGCCCGCCGAGTGGCGCGTTTTTGAGGCTGAGGCCGAAGACATTCGACGCCAGCCCCAAGGCCGCGTGTCCCCTCTGGCGGGTCAGCCTGGACAAGGCAAATCTGCGGCTAAGAGGAGTTGAGTTGTTTAGTTCAACAGCCCCGGCTGCCTCAGAGAGATGAGCATGAACCGGCACACAATTCCGTTAGGCCGCATCCTGGGCATCCCTGTTGGTCTGGACTATTCCTGGTTTTTGATCTTTGGTTTGCTCACCTGGACGCTGGCTGTTAGTTACTACCCCGGTGAGTTCAAAAACTGGCCGACCGCCCAATATTGGCTGGTTGGCGCAGCAACCTCGGTCATGCTTTTTGCCAGCGTTTTGCTGCATGAACTGGGGCACTCGGCCATCGCGTTGCGCTACAAAATTCCGGTGCGTAGCATTACCTTGATGATCTTTGGCGGCGTGGCCGAGATTAGCGCCGAACCGCCCAGCGCTGTCGCCGAATTTTGGATTGCGATTGCCGGCCCGGTGGTGAGCTTTGCTTTGGCCCTCCTCTTCTTCTTACTGCTGCCGATCCTGGCCGGGGCAGCGCCGCTGCTGGCTCTGGTCAAGTACCTGGCCATTATCAATTTCTCCCTGGCCCTTTTCAATTTAATTCCCGGCTTCCCCCTCGATGGGGGGCGAGTTTTTCGGGCGATTGTCTGGGGTGTAACCCACAATCTGCGCCGGGCCACTCTCATCGCCGCCAACCTGGGGCGCGGGATTGCCTACCTTTTTATCTTTGCCGGCGTCTGGCAAATCTTCAGCGGCAACCCGGGTAACGGCCTGTGGATTGCCTTCATCGGCTGGTTCCTGGAGAGTGCGGCCATGGCCCAGGTGCAGCAGCAAACCCTACAGGATCGGCTGGCCGGCCACCGCGTCTCGCAAGCGATGAGCCGCAACTACACCGGCATCCCGGCCGAGACCACGCTGCAACAATTAGTAGACTATCATATCCTGGGCGGTGGGCGGCGCAGTTTTGTGGTTGAACAGGGGGATAAAGTGATAGGTTTGTTGACTCTCCACCACCTCAAAGAGATACCCCAATCAGACTGGCCTGCGACCACTTCGGCTCAGGCGATGATACCGCTAGCAGAGGTGAAATCGGTTAGGCCCGACACCGACCTGTGGGCGGCCCTGGCCGAGATGGACCGGGATGGCGTCAACCAGCTTCTGGTGCTGGCGAATGGTCAGGTGTCAGGCATGCTCAGCCGAGAGGACGTGGTTAGTTTTTTGCGCACCTTGCAAGAGCTGGGGGTTTAAACAGCGGGGTAAACGGGCCAAACCGGTCATGTTGGCAACCTGCCTTAAAGAGAAGTATACTTAAATATGAGAGAAGATGATGCGACCCACAACTAAGGCTGCTCAATCGCTGGCGTTTGTGCCTTTTCCGCATGCCGATTATTACCTACTGGCGCTGCGCTGGCTCGCATTTGTGGGTATGTCTGCCATTACCCTGGGCTTTGATTTAAACCCCGTGATGGGTGAGACTGCCGTCGAGTCGCCCATTAGCCTGCCGGCAGCGATCCTCATAATTGCCGCCTACAACATCCCAATTTCGCTCCTAGTTTGGCGGCTGCGGCCGCTGGCCACCGGGCGGATTGGCTGGTTGTTGCTGGCGGATGTGGTGGCGGCCACGCTCATCACCGCCCTGACCGGCGGGGGCGGCAGCTTATTTTACTTCCTCTTTGCCATTGCCGTGATTGAAGCCGGGCTGGCTTATTGCTGGCGTGTTGCCATTGCCCTAGTCGCCACTATCAGCCTGGCGTCGCTGCTGACCACCTTTCTGACCCCCAATTGGAGCCTGCTGGCCATGGTCACGGTGGTAAAATTCTTCAGCGTTTTGATGATGGGCCTGCTGATCACCCTGTTCAGCGAACAGATGCGCCAGGAGTACACAGCCCGCCAGGCGGCCTTGCTGGCGGCAGAACGCATGGCAGTTTTGAATGAAATCTCCCTGCGCCTGGGGGAGAGCCAGTTGGAACCGGAGCGGATTTTAGCCACCCTCCTGGATAGCACCCATATCCTGCCCGACATCGCCTTTAGCCTGGTAGCGCTGTCTCACCCGGTTGAGCGCTATTGGTACGTGGCCGCCTCAACGACCGAGCGGCATCCGGTCGGTCAGCGGCCGCCGGAAATGGTCGAAGCAAAGATTACATCGCACCTCGAGCCGGCCAGACCCGGCCAGACCCGGCCGCAGCCGGCCTTTTG
>CAZDMM010000829.1:0-3664 GCA_964505845.1 uncultured Caldilineaceae bacterium | reverse complement strand
GGAGAAACGGTGCAGCTCTCGGTTTACCCTATTTTGGATGAACTGCTCCGCAACCAGGAGACTTTGATCCTTGATGACATTGCCAATGATGAGCGCCTGTCGCCGGCAGAATTGGGCTATCTGCAACAATTTGGG
Source organism: uncultured Caldilineaceae bacterium (assembly GCA_964505845.1). Taxonomy (GTDB): domain Bacteria; phylum Chloroflexota; class Anaerolineae; order 4572-78; family J111; genus DSQQ01. The sequence continues at coordinate 3,529 of CAZDMM010000829.1, read as the reverse complement.
GTGCGCAGTCTGGCGGTAATTCCACTCATCAGCCGCATTCAAATCATCGGCCTGGTTTTTGTAGAATATCGCACCGACCACAGCTTTAACGAGCGCGAGTTGGCGCTCCATCGCACCCTGTGCAATCAGGCTACCAGCGCCATTGAAAACGCCCGCCAGGCGCAGCGAACCGAAGCTGCCCTGGCCGAAACTCAAACCCTGTATCGCGCCGGCCGGGTGCTGGCCAGCGCAGCCGGTTTGCAAGAAATCCTTCAAGAAGCCCTCCTCCAGTATGTCTACAGTTTGGGGCTAGACCAGGGTGGCGTAACCCTCTTAACCCCCGACCGGGCCTATGGACAATTGATGGCTTATGTAGAGCACGGCCAACTGCAAGATGTTGAAAATCTAAAATTCCCCATTGACAAAAACCTGCCTTATCAACAAATCTTGTTGTCTGGACAGCCCTTTGTCAGCATAGATGCCCCCCACGATCCGCGCTTGCAAGGATTCTTCAATTTTAACCAGGCCGCTCCCGCCAAATCACTGCTAGAAGCGCCCATGATGATCCGGGGCGAAACCATCGGCTGGATTGGAGCCGACTCCGTCACAGAATATCGCCAGTTTACCCAGCAAGAAGTTGATCTGGCCCGCGCCATGGCCGACCAGATTGCGGTGACAATCCAAAACCGCCGCCTTTTGGAGCAAACAGAGCGCCGGGCCAGCCGGCTAAAAGCGGTAGCCACGGTCGGCCAGTCGGTTTCAAAGATGCTGGATTTGAAGGAGCTTTTCAATACTACGGTTGACCTTATCCGCGACAGCTTTGGTTTTTACCATGTCTCAATCTTTTTACTGGATGAGGCCGGAGAATGGGCGGTGGTGTACGCCTCCACCGGAGAAGTTGGCCGGATTATGGTGCAGCGCCCCCACCGCTTGCAGGTTGGCGGCCAATCTATTGTGGGTTATGTCACCGGTCAAGCCCAACCTCGCATTGCGCTCAACGTGGGTGAAGATGCCGTCCACTTTAAAAACCCACTTTTACCGGATACCCGGGCCGAAATGGCCCTGCCACTTATCTCGCGCGGCATGGTCATTGGCGCCCTGGATGTTCAAAGTGTTGAGGTGAACGCGTTTAGCGCCGAGGATATTGACACTTTGCAAATCATGGCGGATCAATTGGCTACCGCCATTGAAAATGCCCGCCTTTTTGAGCAGACCGAGCGCCGCCTGGTTGAACAGGCCACCCTTTACCGCATTGGAACCAAAGTTAACGCCACCCTTAATTTACAGGAAGCCACCGAAAACCTGGTGGCCGAAACCGCCGCTGCCCTAAAAGTAGCCGAATGCGTGCTAACCCTGTTGGAGGATAATGGAACCGCTTACATTATCAACGACTTTGTGGCTCCGCAGACCCCTTTTGCTAACCAGCAAGGCTTGCGGTTTGACCCCAGCAACGCCGTAGACGTGAATACCATTATCACCACCAAAAAAGAGTTTATCGCCCACATTGACGACCCAGATGTCAGCGGCATGGCCTTTGATTATCTCAAAAGCCATCACGGAACGGCCCTGGCCATCGTGCCTGTGTTGTTCCAGGGGCAGGTTATTGCTCTTTTGGAGGTTTACGACCATACCCCAGGCCGGCGTTTTACCGCGCATGATGTAGCGCTGCTCAATTCAATTGCTCTGCAAGCCGCCAATGCTATCCAAAACGCCCGGCTGTTTCAAGCGGTTCAAGAAAGCCAAAGCTTCTTGCAAACCATTGTAGACAATATTCCCAGCAGTCTCTTTGTGAAAGAGGCCGAAGAATTAAGATTTGTCCAATGGAATAAAGCCAGCGAAGAAGTTTTTGGGTTGACCAAAGCCGAAACCCTGGGCAAGAACGATTATGATTTCTTTCCCAAAGATGAAGCCGATTTCTTCACCCGCAAAGATCGTGAGGTATTAATCAATGGGCAGCTCCTCGACATCCCGGAAGAACCTATTCACACCAAAAAGGGCAGCTACCTGCTCCACACCCGCAAAATACCCGTTTTTGACGCCGAGGGCAAACCCAAATATTTATTGGGTATCTCTGAAGATATCACCCAACGCAAACAGGCAGAAGCTGCGCTGCAGGCCACCTTTGCCAAAACGCAGTCGCTTTATCGCCTCAGCAATATTCTGGCCACCACCTTTGACCCCAGGGTTACGGCCGAACTGGTCTTGAGCGAATATCTCAACCTGCTCAATTTGCCCAGAGGGGTGCTTACTTTAACCGACAAAGCCGGGTATATTAGCCGGTTAGCCGCTTTATATGTGGATGGCCAGTCGCTTCAAACCGATTTTACCTTGACCGTGGCCGAAGACCCCCTGGTTCAGCACCTCATCGCCAGGCCAGAACCCCTTATCATTGCCGATGTCCACACCCATCCCTTAACTGCCGGCAACCAGGACCTGCGCAACTTTGCCGAGGTGATGCTGTTAACCCCCATCATGGCCCAAAACAGGGTAGCCGGCCTTTTGATTGCGGCCTCTAACCAAAAAGGGTATACCTTTTCAGAAAACGACCTGGAAACCAGCGAGGTCATCGCCAGCCAATTTTCCATTTGGTTGGAAAACCGGCAGCTTTTGCATGAAACTCAGCATCGCTCTACCCTGCTCCAAACCGCCGCCGAAGTTTCACGAGCCGCCAGCTCGATTCTTGAGGTTAACCAACTGATCGCCACCTCCGTCAATCTTATCCGCGATAAATTCGATTTTTACTATGTGGGCCTGTTTCTCATAGATGAAACCAAAGAGTGGGCAAACCTGCAAGCCGGCACCGGTGAGGCGGGTCGCCTGCAAATTGAAGCCGGGCACCGGCTTAAAATTGGGGGGGAGTCAATGATTGGCTGGTGTATCCAACACCGCCAGGCCAGAATTGCGCTGGATGTAGGCCAGGAAGCCGTGCGCTTTAAGAACCCTTACCTGCCCGACACCCACTCGGAGATGGCCTTGCCCTTAATCAGCCGGGATGAGGTGATCGGCGCGCTCACCGTCCAAAGCACCGAACACAGCGCTTTTTCGGCCGAAGATATTGCCCTGCTCCAAACCATGGCCGACCAGTTGGCCAATGCTATCAGCAACGCTTACCTGTTTGCTCAAACCCAGAGAGCCTTAACTGAAACAGAAAACCTTTATCAAGTCACCCAAGAATTATTGTCGGCCCATGACGCCGATACCGTTTACCAGGCGGCCATCCAGGCGGTTTCGCAAACAGGCATCGACTCGGCCGCCATCTACATGTACCTGGAACATACGGATACCGGCCTGGATGGGCAAATCCTGGAGCAAAAAGCGGTGTGGGCTGCCGGCGGGGAGCTGGCTCTGCCCAATGGCACTCGCTTTAACGCCGCCGATTTAATCCTTGAGCAGGCTATTCCCCAGCACGGCCCTTTGATTATCACGGATCTTAACAGCAATGACCCCCATCTCACCGAGCCGCTGCGGCGTCAACTCGCCCTGATTGGGATTAAAGCCCTGGTAGCTTTGCCACTGGCCAGCTATCAACGCCGCCTGGGCTTTTTATTGG
>CAZDMM010000828.1:0-3668 GCA_964505845.1 uncultured Caldilineaceae bacterium | reverse complement strand
TTTAAGGAGGAGAGTCAAAAGGTGTCGCCCTCTTGTCTCTGTCCGATGCTGCAAGTTAATCATAACACGAATAATGGCTTTGAGGTAGTGACAGATGTCACAACCCCATGATGACATTTGTCACTTTAGGCGCTCTAAAATCCGTTGCTAAAACCCTGGGTTGGGAGTATAATCAACCACTTAAGTTTACGTTGTTATGAGACTCGCCCGGAAATGATTAAGGAAAATCCGGGCGACAAGCAGGTTTGAACCCTCAATCAAGATGCACCCGGTTCAAAAGCCTGATGGTAAACGCCCTTTGAGACGACTGCGGGGCGATTCAAGCGGCCTACAGCGGAAAGGTAACCACCTATGGTGGCTGTAAAATCTGATATTAGCGTTCAAGATGCGATTGAGTTTGAAGGTTGGTTAAAATCTATTGAGCCGGGCCGCACCAAAGCAGAGGTTGACTTTATCCGCCGGGCTTGCTTGGTGGCGCAGCAGGCTCACCTGGGCCAAACTCGGGCCTCCGGTGAGCCTTATTTTCAGCACTCACTGGCGGTGGCCAATATCCTGGCCGACCTGCACCTGGATTATGAAACAATTGCAGCGGCGGTGCTGCATGATGTCCCCGAAGATACGGCAGTAACCCTGGAAGATGTTCAGACTGAATTTGGGCCAGCGGTGGCTAAATTGGTGGATGGCGTCACCAAGATGGGCCAAATCCAGGAGTATCGCGGCCAATCGCCCAAAAGCAAAAAAGAGCGCGCCCGAGCCGAAAGTTTGCGTAAAATGCTGCTGGCTATGGTGGAAGATGTGCGGGTGGTGCTGATCAAACTGGCCGACCGCACCCACAACATGCGCACCTTAGCCTCGCTGCCAGAAGAAAAGCGCAAACGGATTGCCAAAGAGACTTTAGAAATCTTTGCTCCCCTGGCCAACCGCCTGGGTATCTGGCAAATCAAATGGGAGTTGGAGGATTTGGCCTTTCGCTACCTGGAGCCGGACATTTACAAGCAGATTGCCCGCCTGGTAGATGAACGCCGCATCAATCGCGAGCAGTATATTGTAAAGGTGGCAGAGAAGCTCAAGAAAGAACTGCAAGCCAGGGGCATCATCGCCGAGGTGTCAGGCCGGCCCAAACATATCTATAGCATCTGGCGCAAAATGAAGCGCAAAGGGGTGGATTTTGACCAGATTTACGACGTTCAGGCCGTGCGAGTTTTGGTCAACGAAGTTTCAGATTGCTATGCCGCCCTGGGAATCGTCCATACTTTGTGGCGGCCTATCCCCGGCGAGTTTGACGACTATATTGCTATGCCCAAAGATAACCTCTACAGCTCTTTGCATACGGCGGTGATTGGGCCGGACGGCAAAACGGTTGAGGTGCAAATTCGCACCAACAAAATGCATGAGGATGCCGAATGGGGGGTGGCGGCTCACTGGCGCTATAAAGAGGGCACAAAATCGGATATAAGCTTTGACCGGAAGATTGCCTCGCTGCGCCAGGCTATCATCGAGTGGAAGGATGATGTGGCCGACGCCGCCGAATTTTTAGACCAGGTCAAAGCCGACTTTTTTCAGGATCGAGTCCACGTGCTGACCCCTAAAGGAGACCCGATTGATTTACCCGCCGGGGCTACCCCCGTTGACTTTGCCTATCACATCCATACCGAAATCGGCCACCGCTGCCGGGGGGCCAAGGTGAACGGCCGGATTGTCCCGCTGAGCTACAAGCTGCACAACGGCGAGCAGGTTGAAATTCTCACCGCCAAACGGGGCGGCCCCAGCCGAGATTGGCTCAACTCACAATTGGGCTACCTGACTACCTCGCGGGCGCGGGCTAAAGTGCGCCAGTGGTTCAAACGTCAGAATTACGAAGAGCACGTGGCCCAGGGCCGCGCCATTTTAGACCGGGAACTGCACCGCCTGGGTATTACCGAACTGAACCACGAGAAATTGGCCCGCGAGTTCAATTTTCACAAGGTGGATGATTTTTTAGCCACCATTGGCCGGGGTGATATCACCATCCCCCAAATTATCAGCGTCATCAGCGATATTGTGGTATCGGACAAACCGGCTGAAGAGAACATCCCGGCGGTCGTTACCTCCCCTTCCACCGCCACCACCATGCCAACCGGGATCAAAATCCAGGGGGTCGGCAATATGTTGACCAACCTGGCCCAATGCTGCCGCCCGGTGCCGGGGGATGACGCCATCATCGGTTTTGTAACGCGAGGGCGGGGGGTAACGATTCATCGCCGTGACTGCCCCAACGTGCTGCGTTTTAACGATGAGCTCGAGATTGACGCCATTGACCGCCCCGGCCTTTTGCGCGATATTACCGCCGTGCTGGCCAATGAGAAAATTAACATCAGTTCGGTCAGCGTGATTACCCGCAAAAAAGAGATGAAGGCCAAAATTCTGGCCACCCTCGAAATCGCCAACCTGGATCAACTGGGCCGGGTGCTCAATTTGATTGCCCAGGTTCCCAACATTGTAGAAGTACGGCGGCGGCGGCAGTGAGTCTTCAATAACCAATTACCAATAACTGGTAATCAATTATTAATATTCAATCCCCGGCTGCGCCCGGATGCCCTGCTCCCGGAAGGGATGCTTTAGCTCTCGCATTTCGGTGACGAGGTCGGCGTACTCTATCAAAGCAGGCGGGGCGTAGCGGCCGGTGATAATCAGGTGGAGCATCTCCGGCTTGTGGGCCTTGAGCCAGGCGATGACCTCTTCCGTATTGAGCCAGCCATAGTGGAGCGGGTAGGTAAACTCATCCAAAATCAACAAATCATAGGCGCCGCCGGCAATCCGCTCCTGGGCAATCTGCCAGCCGTGACGCGCCCTGGCCTCGGTTTCATCCATATCCTGGCTGGTCCAGGTCCAACCATCCCCGGTTGAAATCCAATCAATCCCGCCCATCTGCTCGGCCGCTTTGATTTCCCCAAAGCGGGCATGTTCATTTTTTAGAAACTGCAGCACCCCAATGCGCATCTTGCGGCCCCAGGCCCGCGTCATGATCCCCAGGGCGGCGGTGGTTTTCCCTTTACCTGTGCCTGTGTTGACAATCACCAGCCCTTTTTTCTTTTTAGCTCGCCGGACGCTGGCGCGAACGGCAGCGGCGTCGGATTGGGGTGCTGGAGGGTTGGCAGGCTGGAGGGCGGGGGTGAGGTTACTTGTTTGCTCCCTTGCTCCTACCGAAGGTGTGTAGAGCCTGCTCCCCTGCTCCCCCGCAGCTTTATCCCCGCGCACCTCGGGCGCATAACCTGGCTCCTGCCCCGCCGGGTACAGGCGATGAAAGATGAATTCCTCCACCGGTCGCCCCCCCAGGATATGTTCCTGGTAGATGCGCTCCAGTTTAGCTTCATCCACATGGTGATACCAGATTCCTTCTGGATAGACCACCATCACCGGCCCGCCGCTGCAAATGCCCAGGCAGTCGGCCATGCTGCATTTGACCCGCTCCGGGTTGCTCAGCTTGTTCAGCGCATGCTGGCGATTCAACTCGCCAAAGCGCCGGTGCAGAGCCTCGCCCGATTCTGGCTCGGCGCAGTCGCCGTGGATGCAGATAAAAACGTGCCGGCCATAGGCCCGGCTGGAAGGGGGTTGAGTCAGTTCGACCATGTAGAGACTCCTTCGAAAATAGCCCTCACCCCCAACCCCTCTCCCATTGGGAGAGGGGA
>CAZDMM010000827.1:0-3671 GCA_964505845.1 uncultured Caldilineaceae bacterium | reverse complement strand
CACCCCATCGGTGGGAATCTTCTCGCCGGGCCGCACGATGACCACGTCGCCCACGGCCAGTTGTTCAACCGGCAGGTCAAGCTCTACCCCGCTGCGCTCAACGCGGGCCGTTTTGGCCTGTAATCTAAGCAAACCCTTCAGGGCTTCGCTGGTTTTGCCTTTGGCCCGCGCCTCCAGCAGCTTGCCCACTTTAATCAGGGTGATGATGGTGGCCGAGGTTTCAAAATAGGTCACGCTGTCGGGCCAGCCCAGGGTCAGCCCGACCGAGTAAAAATAGGCCGCCGAGGAACCCAGGGCCACCAGCACATCCATGTTGGCCGACCCGTTGCGCAGGGCCTTAAAGCCGCCCACGTAATAATCCCAACCGGTGTAAAACTGCACCGGCGTGGCCAGCAGCAGCAGCGCCCAGTTGAGCCAGGGGTCATAACGCCACTGCTGCAAGCCCTCCAGGCCATGCGCCATGAGCAGCAGCATCAACTGGTTGTGCATGGTAAAGAAGATGAAAAAGGTGAAGATGAGGCCCACCCACAAGCGCAGGCTGTGCCGCCGGATTTCTTGCTCGCGGGCCTGTTGTTCCGCATCCACCGAAACCTGTGAGGCCGCCTCAAAGGTTTTGATTGCGCTCACCGGCGCAGGCACGTGATAGCCCGCCCGCTCGATGCGCTCGACGATGGCCGGCAGGCTGGCTACGGCCGGGTCATATTGGATGGTGGCCTTGTCGGTGCTGAGGTTGACCGTCACCTGGCTAACCCCGGCCACCTTTTTGACATTGCGCTCCACCGTAGCGGCGCAGTTAGCGCAGGTCATGCCCAGGATAGGCAGAGTAATCTGTTCGCTTGTCATAAGTCTCACTTTGGGCCGGAATTTGGAGATTAGGGGGATTTTCGCTTTTTTATCCCCAAATCCCGGCAAAACCTGATTGGGAGGTCTATATGATGCCCTACGAATATTTTGTCACAAAGCCGGGCCGAATACAAATCATTTCCCTTTGCCGGGCTGCTGTGAGTAGGGCGTGGGGATGTATGAAACGCTGGGGCGTTTTTGGGCGGCCTGGCGATAAAGGGCCATCAATTTGTAAACCTCTTCCGGCATCTGGGTGTTGATGGGCAGCCCCAGTTGGCGCGCCTCTTCCACGGTGATCGGGTAATCGTGGGTCCAGGTGCCCGAAGCCAGCAGGTGAGCCAGCTCCTCGGCCCGGTGCGGCTCTACGTTGGATTGGTAAACCAGGATGTCGCGCACCGTCTGCTCCACCTGGCGCAGGGCCTTGCGAGAAATATCAGCCAAAATCAGGGTGCGATCCTCAACCTGGCTCACCTCTTTCTGCTCCAGCACCTTCAGCACCGAAGCGGCCGGCTGGTCGCCCAACTGCGGGTCAACCGGGCCAAGCACGGCATTCTCATCCATCACAATCTCGTTGGCGGCCAGGGCCAGCAGCATCCCGCCCGACATAGCGTAGTGAGGCACAAATACGGTTACTTTGGCCGGGTGACGGCACAGAGCTTTGGCAATCTGCTCTGCCGCCAGCACCAACCCGCCGGGGGTGTGCAAAATCAAGTCAATGGGGATGTTCTCGCCGGTCAGCTTGATGGCCCGCAGAATTTCCTCGCTGTCTTCAATGTCAATGTAGCGAAAAATGGGGAAGCCCAGCAGGGCCATCGTCTCCTGGCGATGGATCAGGGCAATCACGCGGCTGCCTCGTTTTTGTTCCAAATCGCGCATCAAGCGCAGGCGGGCCGCCTCCAGAATACGTTTTTGGAGGGCCGGCCACAGGCTGGTCACAATAAAGAAGACCCAAAAAATATCAAAGAATGACATGTTCCCCTCCTACCACGGGTAAAATTCATCGCGATAATACGGGCGGCGCGGCTGGCGGGTGGCAAACAGCCAAACCAGCCCCATCCCGGCGACAAAGCCGCCAATGTGGGCAAAAAAGGCGATGCCGCCTCCTTGCACAGAGCCGGCCCCTAAAGCCATGGCCCCGTTGAGCAGTTGGGTAATAAACCAGAGGCCCAGGTAAAAAACGGCCGGAATTTCTACGATGGGAAAGACGATGAAGAAAGGCAGCAGCGAGATGACCCTGGCGCGGGGGTAAAGCACCAGGTACGCCCCCAGGATGGCGGCAATGGCCCCGCTGGCCCCCACCACCGGGGCCGGCGAGGTGGGATAAACCCACAGGTGGGTCAGCGCCGCCAGCACTCCCCCCAGCAGATAAAAGAGCAGGTAGCGCCCATGCCCCATGCGGTCTTCCACGTTGTCGCCAAAAATATAGAGGGCCAGCATGTTAGAAATCACGTGCGACCAGCCGCCGTGCAAAAACATCGAGGTAAAAAGGGGCAGCCAGCCGCGAGCCGGGCCTTCGCTCCAAAATTGGGCCGGTATCAGGCCAAAGGTAAAGATAAACCGCTCCAACCCCCTCGGCCCCAGGGAAGACTCAAAAAGAAAGATGAGCACATTCACAATAATAAGCAGCGTGTTAACCACCGGAAAATGTTGAGCGCGCACTGTATCGCGGATTGGGATCATCGCCTTAACCCTGATAATATTTTTAATAAGAGCCTATCCGAAAACCTCCGTAGCTGGCGCACGCTTCGCCTATGCGTCAGCGGACGGCACACCTGCCCCGGAACCCGCCACAAAAAAGCCTCAAAGGGGCGCAGAGCGAGGCCCCCTGGCGGCAACCACTCTCTCTTATTTGAAAAGTATTGGTAATAGCTCCATTATAAGGCGGGTAGCAGAAATATCAAAAGAATTTGAGGAAAGAGCCGAGAATTTGGTAAAAATCACGATTTAGGGTGTAATAAATAGCGGAGTCCGGTGTATAAGTATGTGAAACCACTTCTTTATCCGGGCCCAACGGGAGTGGCTCTTGTTTAACCTGATCAATAGAAAAACGGCTCAGCCAGAGAGTACTGAACCAGAATTGAATTTTGCTGAATTGTTTCAGCAGTTTTATCCTCGCATTTACAACTATCTGCGTTACCGGGTCAACGCGCCGGAGGACGCCGAGGATTTGCTGAGCCTGGTCTTTGAAAAGGCTTATCTGCACCGGGCGCAGTTTAAGGCGAGTAAAGGCTCATTCTCAACCTGGCTTTTTAGTATCGCGCATCATACCTTGGCTAACTATTATCGCACCCGCCAGCGCCGCCAAACCTGGGAAATCTCACAGGAACTACCGGAGGATTTGGTGAAACCCGACTCGTCACCCGAAACCGACCTGATTCAGCAAGAAACCCTGGCCCAGTTGTTACATTGTTTGACTCGTTTAAGGGAGCGTGACCAGGAAGTGATCAGCCTTAAGTTTGCGGGCCGCTTGAGCAATCAAGAGATTGGGCAGGTGATGAATTTGCCGGAGAAGAATGTGGCCGTGGTGTTATTTCGCGCCATGCGTCGTTTGCAGCAATTGGTGATGGAGGCAGCTTGATGGGTGAACAAGAATTAGCTGACCTCTTTTCAGCCCAAGTGGATCGTATCCTCGGTGGTGAACCGGCCGCTGCTGTAGCCGGCAGTGGCGATTCACCACTTTTAGCGTTAGGACAACAACTGTCGCAGTTTAGCTTCCAACCCAACCCGACCGCCCAGGCCGCCTTCCAGAGTCAACTGGCAGGCTGGTTTGGGCCAACGGGAGGCGGTGCGCCGGTCGCAGTTTGGGGTTTGCCCAAAATGTTGCTGCT
>CAZDMM010000826.1:379-3692 GCA_964505845.1 uncultured Caldilineaceae bacterium | reverse complement strand
AGCGGTGATATGTATTTTGAATACTGCTACAAGCCTGATTTTCCTCTCTTTCTGAACGCAGCCAGCCGGCTAGACCTCCAAACGCCCGAAGCGCTGGCTCAATTTTTGGCCGGTTTTTCCCCCAAGATGCACCCCAAACCGGCCAATTTTTTTGATATCCTCAGCGTGGCAGCCATGGCCGCCTGCTACTCGCCCAACCCGGCCACCCCTGGCGGCTTTGACCTGCCCTTTGACATGACTACCGGCGAACTGCGCCCCGACATCTGGCAGCGCTGGCTGGCCCACGATCCGATCACCCTGCTCCAGGCAGAGCCGCATGCTGCCGCTCTGCGCGGCATGAAGCTGGTGTATTTAGACTGCGGCAACCGCGACGAGCACGCCCTTCATTACGGCGCGCGCATCTTCTGCCGGCGTCTCACCGGGTTGAACATCCCCTACGTGTATCAGGAGTTTGACGGCGGGCACCGGAACACCCAATTCCGGTATGATGTGTCGCTCAGATTGATTTCCCAGGCATTTGCCGTGGACTAAAGCAGACTCTCATAAAGCCGCCGCCTTCTCCTGCTTAAAAGCTTCGTCAATCCCTTGTTGGCCCGCCTCGTGCAAAAACTGCTTGGTGTAGAGCGAGTAGTAGTGCCCTCTGGCCCGGATCAACTCGGCGTGGCTGCCCATCTCGCTGATGCGGCCCTGCTCAATCACTACAATCCGGTCCGCCCGCTTGATGGTGGACAGCCGGTGAGCGATGATGAAGCTGGTCCGCCCCTTCATCAAGGCTTCCATACCCTGCTGGATGAGCGCCTCGGTCAGGGTATCTACCGAGCTGGTGGCCTCGTCCATGATGAAGATGTCTGGCTGGGCCAGCACGGCCCGGGCCAGGCTGATGAGCTGCTTTTGGCCGGTGGAGAGCAAATTGCCGCCCTCCCCCACCTCCGAGTCGTAGCCCTTTTCTAACGCCACAATAAACTCGTGGGCGTGAGCCAGCCGGGCCGCTGTTTCCACCTCTTCATCCGTCGCCTCCAGCCGGCCATAGCGGATGTTCTCGCGGATGGTGCCGGAGAAGAGATGGGGTGTTTGCAGCACAATGCCCGTGCGAGATTGGATGCTGTGCAGCGTCAGGGCGGTGTAATCCAGCCCGCCGATGCGTATCACCCCTCGCTTTGGCTCAAAGAAGCGGCAGATCAGGTTGACAATAGTTGTTTTGCCGCCGCCGGTTGGGCCTACCAGGGCAATGGTTTCACCCTGCTTGACTTTGAGATTGAAGTCGCTCAGCACTGGTTTGTCTGAGTCATAGTAAAAATCCACATGCTCAAACTCGATGTCGCCCCGGATGGCGCCGGGGTCAATGGCGTGAGGCCGGTCTACAATCTCCGGCTTGGCGTCAATGAGCGAGAAGATGCGCTCTGCCGAAGCCACCGAACTTTGCATCTCGGCGTAGACGCGGGCCAGGTCTTGAATGGGAAAGAGCATGAAGGTGAGGTAAGAGATAAAGGCTTGCAGTCCGCCAACCGTCAACCCGCCCACCCTGATTTGCCAGCCGCCGTACCACACAATCGCGCCCAGGGCGGTAGCGCCCACAATCTGCACGGTGGGCAAAAACAGCGCCGAAAGCCAGGCCGCCCGGTAGGCCGCCCGGTAAAGCTCGCTGGCCTTGTCGTCAAACTCCTGCAAATTCGGCTCCTCGCGCGTCAGGGCTTTGACCACCCGCACCCCGGTAATGTTCTCGTTATACGTGCCGGTCAGCTTGGAGTTAAGCTTGCGCACCTGCCGGAATTCGGTCAAGATTCTTTTCTTGAACTCCGCCGCAATCACCACCAGCATAGGCAGCATGACCAGCATCACCAGCGCTAACGGCCAGTTGATATAAAACATGAACGCCAACGAGACGGTCAAGTTGAGGGCCGCCCAGGTGGTATCAATCAAGCCCCAGGTTACCAACTCGGCAATGCGGCTGGCATCGGAGGTAACGCGAGACATAATCCAGCCGATGGGTGTTTTGTTGAAATAGCTCAACGACAGCCCTTGCAGGTGGTTGAACATTTGCCGGCGCAGATCGTATTGTATCCGCTCGCCCAGCACCCCGGCCAGGTAGATAAAGCCAAACACGGCGCTGGCCTGGACCAGAATCAGGCTGGCATAGAGTGTGACCAGTTCTTTCAGCCGGGTTACATCGCCGGGTACGATGCCTTCATCAATGTTTCGCTTGCTTAGATAGGTGAACAGCGCGTCTTGTAACGAGACGATAGCGATCAAGCCCAAAAATCCGGCCACCCATTTCCAGTATGGACGCGCTTGCCGGGCAATCCGTTTGATGGTATTGCCGTTGAACTGGGTGGTAAATTCTTCTTCTTCAAAATACATGTCAGACATGATTGGTTATCCTTTGAGACATAATGCGTGGTGCGCCGCTGGGGGCCTCTGGCTCTGGTACGTAGTACATGAACGGAACACGCACCAAGTACTACGTACCACTCTAATTACCAATTACTAATCACCAATTACCTCTTGTTCTATCCTCGACTGCAACTCATAGATGCGCCGGTAGATGCCTTCCTGGGCCATCAGTTCGTGGTGCTGGCCGCGCTGCACAATCCGGCCCTTGTCCAGCACCAAAATGAGATCGGCCCGCATCACCGTTTGGATGCGGTGGGCAATCACAAAGGTGGTGCGTCCCCGGCGCAGTTGTTCCAGGGCGGCCTGGATGTGGGCCTCCGTTTCGGTATCCACCGCCGAAACCGCATCATCAAAAATGAGGATGCGGGGATTTTTGAGCAGCGTCCGGGCAATGGCGACTCGCTGCTTCTGCCCGCCGGATAGTGTGACGCCCTTTTCGCCTACCAGGGTGTCATACCCATTGGGGAAGGTTAAGATGACATCGTGGATGGCGGCGGCCTGAGCAGCCGCTTCTACCTCTGCCTGTGAGACTGCACGCTGCACGCCGTAGGTGATGTTCTCCCGGATGGTGCGCGAGAACAGGAAGGTCTCTTGCTCTACAATGCCGATTTGCCGGCGCAGTTCCGGCAGGGGATAGTGACGCAGTTCCGCCCCGTCGAGCAAAATTTGGCCGCCGGTGTAGTCGTAAAAACGCGGCAGCAGGTTGATCACGCTGCTCTTGCCGGAGCCGGTCGGCCCCAGCAGGGCAATCGTCTGGCCCGGTTTGGCCGTAAAGGATATCTGGCGCAGTACCGGTACATTCGAGTCATACTCAAAAGAAACATCCTTGAAGACCACTTCCCCACGAATGGCGGCCGGAGTCTTGCCGTTACGTACTTTTTCGCGCCCGTTCAAATTCTCCCCTGCTCTATTTCTCCCCTGT
>CAZDMM010000826.1:0-369 GCA_964505845.1 uncultured Caldilineaceae bacterium | reverse complement strand
ACGAGACGCTCCTTCAAGAGCGCGCTCCTCTTCTCGCTGCTCCCGAATGATATCGGCCACCCGGTTATAGGAGACCAGCCCGGTGGAGGTTTGGGTGATAAGGCGGCCCAACCCTTGCAGGGGCCAGATAATCCAGATGACCAGCCCGGCAAAGGCCAGGTAATTGCCCACCGTCATGGTACCTTCAATCACCATCAGCGCCCCCAAAAAGAAGACCAGGATCATCTGCAAGCCGGAGATTGATTCCAGCACCGGCCAGTAGGTGGCAAACATCTTGACCAAACGCCGCCCACGCCGGTACTGCTCCTGGTTAGCCCGGTCAAACTTGTCTATCTCGTACTACTGCCGGGCAAAGGCTTTGACCACTCT
>CAZDMM010000825.1:0-3698 GCA_964505845.1 uncultured Caldilineaceae bacterium | reverse complement strand
GGGCCGCCGGGTTGGGCTGCACACCCTCATTGCCCGGATTGCTGCCGGCAACGAGGTCAGCGTGCGGCTGCATGAGGCGGCCGGTTTTGAGCAGATTGGGGTGATGCGCGAGGTGGGGCGCAAGTTTGGCCAACTGTTGGATATTCACCTGATGCAGAAAATATTTCCGTGAAACAGGTTAAGTCATACCGCACGTTTTGACATCCCAAGAAGAGCTAATGCGTTCCCTCTCCGTTCGTACATAAAGGAGATAGTCATGCCGGCGAAAAAACAAACACCTCAGCCTAACAGGGCTATCTCAAAGCAACGGCCGCCGCAATCCAATGTAAAAAATCTGGCTAAACCGGCTCAATCGCAACCTCTGGCCCTTATTGTTCAACAAGCCAAATTTGACCCCGGTTTGTTAGGATCGTCCAATAAGTTAGATTTATCTCAGACTAAAACGCTCACCTTGGTTAAAGGCCACACCTTTGAGGTGATTGACCAGAAAGGTGACCATCTACAAATATTAGATAATGACGACGGAAATATGTACTGGGTAAAATCGGCAGATTTGCTGGTAGACCAAAAAGCCCAGGTATCCGGGCCGGTTTCAACGACAAAAGCTGAGTTTAGGAATGGAAATATTGTTTTAACCCGAATAACCAACAAGCTCATCGGGAAGTTTGAGGCTGAACAATACTTGCAGAGCGCCTTGGCTTATGCCAAGCAAAAATAAGAAAAATTATGCACCTTTTTGATAACCGTCTGGTGACCCCACACTTTACTACCGGTAAACAAACCTATGGCCGGCTACTCAGGCACCCCGTTAATTAAAAAACTGGGCCTCAAAGAGGGTTTTAAGGCGGCTGTCCTGAACCCTCCGGCCAATTATGGGGAAACCCTGGGCGAATTGCCCGCCGGCGTCAGCGTGACCCATACCCTGGCCGGCCCGCTGGATTTTATCCACTTCTTCACCACCAGCCGGGAAACGCTGGCTCAAGAATTTCCGCGTTTAAAACAAGCCCTGGCGCCGGCCGGCCTGCTGTGGATTTCCTGGCCCAAACGCTCGGCCAAAATCCCCACCGATTTGACCGAAGACATCATCCGCGCCATTGGCCTGGAGAACGGCCTGGTGGATGTCAAAGTAGCGGCGGTGGATGAGGTCTGGTCAGGCTTAAAATTTGTGTATCGGCTGAAAGATAGGAGTAGGGAGTAAGGAGAGAGACAATGACCGTCCATCATATCACGCCCCAAAAATATTACTACACCTTTGGCCCGCACGAGCCGGCCTTGCGGATTCACAGCGGTGATACCGTCATCGCTGAAACCCGTGATGCTTTTGGCTACGATGCCGGGCGCAACCCCTTGCCGGAGACCCAAAAGCAAATGATTCCCGGCACAACCCTGCGAGAATCAAACCCGCTGGTCGGCCCCATTTACGTGGAGGGAGCGCAGCAAGGCGACCTGCTGGCGGTGCATATCCGCCGCATCCGCCTGAACCGAAATTTTGCCCTCACCCGGCAGGCCGCCCGCTTTGGCTCGCTCACCGGCGAAAGCCCCGGACACCGGCTGCTCTACAATGACCCGGTGGCCGAAATTTGGTACGAGTGGCAGCTTGATGTGGAGCGTAACCTGGGTATTTTTGAACTGCCCCACAGCCGCCTCAAGCGGGTAGAAGTGCCGCTGCTGCCCTTCATCGGCTCCATTGGCGTGGCCCCCCGCTTTGGGCGGGTCGAGATGACCCTGACGCCGGGCGAATACGGCGGCAACATGGACTGCTCCGACGTGTGCGAAGGAGTCACTCTGTATCTGCCGGTGTGGGTGGAGGGCGGCTACTTGCTCTTTGGTGATGTCCACGCTTTGCAGGGGGATGGCGAACTCAACGGGGTGGCCTTGGAGGTGACCGCCGAGGTGACGCTGGAGATCGAGGTGCGTAAAGGCGTGGTGGCGGAGTGGCCGCGCCTGGAAAGCGACACCCATATCATGGTGGCCGGCAGCACCCGTCCCCTGGATGATTGCGTGCGCCTGGCCCAAATTGAACTGCTGCAATGGCTGGTGGATGAGTACGGTTTTCAGCGCGAAGAAGCCTGGCAGCTTAACGCTCAAGTCGGCAGCATGCGCATTGGCAACATGGTAGACCCGCTGTACACCGTGGTGGCGAAGTTCCCCAAAGCCTATTTGCCGTAGGAAAGATTGGTAATTGGTAATTTTTTAATCTCCAATCTCCAATTACCAATCCCCAATTACCGCCATGCTTCGCATCGCCACCTACAATCTCTACCTAGGCGGGGCCGACCGGCTGGAGTTGATTTACAGCGTTTTGGCTCACCTGGGGGCCGACGTGGTGGCCTTGACCGAGGCCGACGACCCGGCGGTGGTGGCGGTGCTGGCCGAGCGCCTGGGCTTGTATCACCAGTGGGCCAACGGCAGCGGCGACCGGCACATCGCCACCCTGTCTCGCTTTCCGATTGCGGAGTGGCGCATTTACAACCGGCCTCCCTTAACCCAGGCGGTACTGGAAACCCGGCTGGCCCTACCACGAGGCACGCTGACCACCTATAATGTCCATTTTTTGCCCACCCTGCTGCTGCCTTTTGAGGTGCGGCGCTGGCAAGCCGTGGGCAAATTGTTACAAATCATTCGGACGCACCAACCTGGTCCCCACCTGATTCTGGGCGACCTGAACGCCATCGCTCCCGGCGACCGGGTGTTGCAGCAGCAAAATCCGGCTCGGATGCGCCGGATCATGGCTTTACAATTCAATTTCATCTTTCGGCTGGCCCTGCCGCGCCTGCTCAAAGCCGGTTATGTGGACTGCTTTCGCCGCCTGCACCCCCACGACGACGGCTTTACCTGGATGCCCGGCAACCGCACCACTCGCTACGATTACATCCTGGCCGATCCCACCCTGGCAACTCACCTGCAAAGCTGCCGCGTGGTTGACGATTTGGAGGCCGTGCAGAGGACCTCTGACCATTTTCCTTTGTTGGCCGAATTTAACCTGACTGAAGATGAGTGAGCAATGAGCGTCAAACTACCTCCTGGCCCGCGCCAATGGCCGGTCATCGGCATTTATGCCAGGGTGTTGGCCTTTATGCGTGATCCGATCCCTTATATGCAGTGGCTGCGCCAAACCTATGGCGACCTGGTCTGCCTGGGACAAGCGCCGCAGCCCATCATCTTTGCTTTTGCGCCGGAGCACACCCAGCAAATTTTGAGCCAGCCGGTGCTTTTTCACAACCCCGGCGTCGAGCTTGGCCCTGTCCACGTCCCCCAAGATTCAGCCCTGTTCCGCATCATTTCCGGCGCTTTGAACCAAATGAACGGCCCTCGCCACAAGCAGCAGCGCCGTTTGATGATGCCGGCTTTTCACAAACAGCGCATCGAAGCCTATCGAGACCACATGGTACTGCTGACCGAGCAAGAATTGGCGCTGTGGCAGCCCGGCCAAACCCTGGATGTGTGGCAGGCGATGAAACGGCTCACCCTGGCGGTGGCCATCAAAGCCTTGCTGGGGTTTGATCCCGCTCAAGCAGGGCGGTGGCCGTGCCAGTTAGAGCAGTGGCAGCAGTTGTTCTTCTCCAGCCTGGCTATGCTCCTGCCCTTAAATTTGCCCGGCTTGCCCTATCACCGGCTGTTGGCTTTTTCAGAGCAGATGGTGGCCGAACTTCAGGCGTTGATAGAACGCAAACGGGCCGGCGGCCTGGATGAAGGCG
>CAZDMM010000824.1:0-3701 GCA_964505845.1 uncultured Caldilineaceae bacterium | reverse complement strand
GTAAAGCCTAAAACGGGCACAAGGCCCTATACTACAACTCAAATTGGTCACACCCCAATCATTTGGTGGTATTCGGTTGTGTTGAAGAGTCGTTTGGCAATCTGTACCGTCATCGCTCACCCTCACCTTTCACAGCCTCAATCCTGACCCGTTCCCGAAAGATATATTTTATCCGTATCCAAAAGGTTGCACAAGTTCTGTAATTCACCATAACCTGACATTAAAAGTCCCCAACCGGCCGGTCAGGGACTGGATTGCTTAACGTTGAACGGTCAAACGTCTAACTCAGCCCGCTCAAATTATGAGAAATCTCCTTCAGGGCCGGATAGAGCCGGCGATATTGGCCATACAGCTCCTCGTACCTGGCCGCCGCTTCTGGCCGGGGCTGGGTAGAGCCGGTCAGGGTGATGCACGCCTGGCAGGCCGCATCCACATCCGGCCAGGCCCCCGCGCCGGTTCCGGCCAGTAGAGCCGCGCCGTAGGCCGCCCCTTCGGTGGTGTTGACCGTGACCAGCTCGGCGTTGAGCACATCGGCCAGGATTTGCCGCCACAGGGGACTCTTGACGCCGCCGCCCGAAGCCCGCACCTGGTTGATAGCGGCCAGCCCGGCCGACTTCATCAACTCAAAACTGTCGCGCAGCCCAAACGCCACCCCTTCGATCACCGCCCGGCTGAAGTGAGCCTGGCTGTGGCGCACCGTCAAGCCGACAAAGGCCCCGCGCGCCAGCGGGTCGGGGTGAGGCGTGCGCTCCCCGGTCAGATAGGGCAGAAACAATAAGCCCTCGCTGCCGGGCGGAATATCGTTGGCCGGGGCCAGCAAGCTGTCAAAATCAACCCCTGGGGCCAGCGTGTCACGATACCAGCGCAAGCTGCCCGCCGCCGAAAGCATCACCCCCATCAGGTGCCAGCGTCCCGGTACGGAATGGCAGAAGGCGTGCAGCCGGCCCTCCGGCTCCACAAAGGGGCTGTCGGTGCTGGCAAAAACCACCCCCGACGTGCCCAACGTCAAGGCAATGATGCCCGCTTTGACCGCGCCCACGCCCACCGCCTGGGCCGCCTGGTCGCCGCCGCCGCCCATCACTGGTGTGCCGGCTTTGAGTCCGGTGGCCTCGGCCCCAGCGGCCGAAATGTGGCCGGTCACGGCCGGGCCTTCGTAGGTGCGGGGCAGCCACTCCGCCGGCACACCCAACTTTTCTAACACCTCCGCCGACCAATCCCGCCGGGCCAGGTCAAACAGCAGCATGCCGGCCCCGTCGGCCTTGTCTACCGCAAAATCGCCGGTCAGCTTATAGCGCACGTAATCTTTGGGCAGCAAAATATGCTTTACTTTGGTAAAAACCTCCGGCTCGTGCTTGCGCACCCACAGAATTTTGGGCGCGGTAAAGCCGGTCAGGGCGTCGTTGCCGGTAATTTGGATCAACCGGGCCTTGCCCAGCGCCGCCCGGATGTCCTCGCACTCCGCCCCGGTGCGCTGGTCATTCCACAGGATGGCCGGGCGCAGCACATTTCCGGCCTCGTCCAGCAGGGTCAGGCCGTGCATCTGGCCGGTCAAACCCACCGCCGCGATGTCGGCCCCGCTCAGGCCGGTTTCACGCAGCACCTGCCGGATGCTGTTGACCGCCCCGCGCCACCAATCCGCCGGGTCTTGCTCGCTCCATAGCGGTTTGGGGGTGGCAAAGGGAATCTCGGTGGTGGCGGCCCCGGCCACGCCGCCGGCCTCATCAATGACCAAAGCTTTTACGCCGGTGGTTGAAGCATCAATCCCTAAAAAGTTAGCCATGTTCAGACTCCTTTATAATTGGCAATTGTCAATTGACAATTATTTTCCCATCAGGGCGCGGACTATTTCCAATTCCAGCAGTTCATAATTCCGCTCGGCAATCAGGGCCTCAATCCGGCCCGTATCCAGGCCGCGCACCACGTCGAGCAGGGCCAGGAAAATCTCGCGACTGTTGCTGAGATGCTGGCTGGCTTGCTCGGCCTTTTGCGTCCGCATGGCCTTCACATCCAGGCCGACAAACTCCCCGTTATTGCCGTAGCCGTTCCGGTCGAGCACCCACACCTGCATAAACGCCCGGCGCAAATCCACCGAGCCAAAAGCCTTGTCCTGGTCAAACTTCAGGCCGTTTTGATCGTTCAGGTGGACGCTCCACAGCTTTTTATGGGCCATGGCATAGGCCATTTCGTCCGAGGGGTCCAACCCGGCCAGAATGGCGTGGGCCGACTCCACCAGCGCCCCCACCCGGCCGGGGTCGGCGGTAAGGTAAGCCAGGCCAATGGCGTGACCGATGGTGGGAATATAGGCCAAATCCATCGGCTCGTTGGGCTTGGGTTCAATCAGGATGTTGATGTTGGCATCGTGGGCCAGCATCCGGTTGATGGCGCTCACCAGCAGCTCAACCGCTTTGGTGGCGTCTTTGGCCTCGCGGATGTAGGTGCCTTCGCGGGCCAGCCACAGCACCACCTTGCGGCAGCCCAGAACATGGCCGATGTCAATGCAGCGCAGACTGCGCTCCAGGGCATACTGCCGGGCGGCGGGATCGTTGGCGGTGTAGCCGCCATCAATGGTGCGCGGGTCCTCCCACAGCCGGGGGGCGATAATTTCGACCACCAGGCCCTCGCCGTCGAGCATGCGGCGCATCTCTTGAGCCTCACGCTCAATCTGGCCGGCCGATTTATCATTGATATTCGGCACGGCGTCATCATCATGAAATTGCACGCCCTCAAAGCCCAATTTTTTGTACAGTTTTAGCTTTTCGGCCCAGGCCACGCCGGGCCGCACCGCCGGCCCAAACGGGTCGGCCCCTTCGTGGATGTTCCAGGGGCCAAATGAAAAACGGAAGGTGCCTGTCATTATTCATCTCCTCATAAATTAGCTTTTTGGAGCGCAAAAGCTATAGCTTTTGCGCTCCGAACTTTCACTAAGAAGGTCTCACCCACTTGGTGTATCTGTAGAGGGCTTTGGGGCAGGTGCTAACAGTGTACCCCTTGTGAACCGGTTTGACCCATATTATACTACCAATTACGCTTTTGCGAATAATTGGGGCTATCCCCCTCACCCCGTCCAGGTACAGAAACCGGGGTTTTGAGCTTTTAAGTGCTGTTAAAAAACCGGTTTCTTTTTTAACAGACCACCCGTTAGCTGATCGTGGGAAAAGAGCGGGTTAGCGGTGGGAAGTTTTTAGCCGGGCTGTGCTATAATGACCGCAGACCGGAGACCGCCGACCGGGTATTTATCACCCGTCTCGGTCTTCCGTCCCCGGTCTGTATTTTTTTAGAAGAAAACGCCGGAGCAGAGGCATCCCTATACCTCTGCGGGCGGCGCCACCGACAATGAAAATTCCTTACGGCCGTCGGCGGTCTGTCGTCAGCCGTCTTTTTTAGGAGCAAACCCAATGACCCAAACTCGCCTCACACTCATCCTGCCGCTGCTGATCCTGAGCCTCGGCTTCTCTCCCCTGTTTGGCTCGGCGCTCAAAGCCAAAGGCAATTTTGATAAAATTGTCATCAGCGGCGGCCCGCTCACCGGCCCGCTAGAAATCACCGACCCCGCCTTGTTAGGCTTTTTTAGTTTAAGCGATTTTTCCAAAGACAGCATTGACCCCCCCAAACAGGTGGCCGACTTTTACATTGTGGAGCGGGGCTGGGTTGAAAATGACGTTTTTGTGCCCTGGGATCGCTTGCACTACTATCCCAACCCC
>CAZDMM010000823.1:0-3710 GCA_964505845.1 uncultured Caldilineaceae bacterium | reverse complement strand
GGGGAGTAAAGGTCATCCCCCGCAGCGAGTAGTTGCCCCGGTTGTGGCAGTGGTTGCACTGGCTAAAAGGAATGGCGGTGGTTAACTGGTGGCGGGCGGGATGGCCGGGTTCGTCCCGCGCCAGGGTGGGGTCGCTCCCCGTGTACAGGCCGTCGTCGTTGTAAAGCACGTGACAGGCGGCGCAGCCGGTGGCCCGGTAGCGGTAGGGCTGGCTGGCCGGCGGTTCGGTCAGGTGACAGCCGCCTGCCAGACAGTTTTGGGTAAACTGCGTCTCCGCCGGGAGGGAGGTCGAGGTAAGGGTGTAGGCGGCCAAAGCGGCCACGGTTTGGGGCAGCGGCTGCGGGTCAACCGCGCCGATAACGCCGAAGCGGGGGGTCAAATCTTTTTGCGCCCCAAAGGTATAGCGCACCAGGGCGATGCCGCCGGCATAAGTCGCCTGCAAACTGGTCATCACCTGCTCGATGTGGTTGCGGCCGGGATCGGGGTGGCCGGCGTGGCAGCCGCTCTGGCCGCAGCTCTGAGCGGCGGCGCTCAGGTCGCCGGGGTTGGGGCGCAGGCCGGTGTGGGCCTGCTCTTTATCCAGAGCCAGCCCCAGGCCGCCGTGACAGATGATGCAGCCAAAGGTTTCAACCGGGTGGGAGGGGCTGATCTCCTCCAGGCCGATGTGGCAGGTCAGGCAAAGTTCGGGTTGAGCCGCGCCGGTGGGCTGGCCGTCTGGGCCTAAGCGGGGGATGATTTGGCGCACGGCAATCTCGCCCGCCGTGTTCCCGTTGGCAAAATAAGTCTGTTGGTAGGCCTGCCACTCGCGCTCAACCCGGCCCCAGGGCAGCAAAGCGCCCGCCAGGGCCAGGAGGAGACTGGCCAGCAGAAAAATGAGGGCGTGCCGGGTGGTCATAATCATAGGAACTGAGAACTCAGGCTGATAACTGAAGTCGGCTCAAGCCGACTCGTTTGTTTCCTCATTTGTATGCTTGTGAAGATTCAAAAATTAAATCAGTGAACAGGAACACAGAGGAATCTCAGCGAATCTCTGTGTCTCCTCCGTGTTTCTCTGCGTAACCTTTTTACCGAACTATTTCCGTAAGCTTCATTAGCATACTTTAGCTATCAGTCCTAAGCTTTAGCTCGGGGCTTTCTTTACCTTCCTTGCCACAACTCTAGCAAACTTAAAATCACAATCAATACCAGCAGGCTCCCAAAGGCTGCCTGCGGCTGCCAGCGTTCGCGGGCAAACCAGCGACCCCGGCCCGGCCCGCGCCGGTCGAGCAGGGGCAGGGCGGCCAGCAAAAGCAGGCCGGCCAGGGGAATGATCCAGCCGGCCCACAGCGGCGGAAAGTAGCGCAGCAACCATTGGATGGCCAGGAAAAACCAGGGCGCCTGGACGGTCTGGCTGCCGGCCTGGTTCAGGTTGGCGGGCGGGTCAAGCCGGGGCGGGGCAAAAATGGAGAGCAGGATCAGGCCGCTGGTCAAAATTAAAGCCGTGATTGTCTCTCGAAACAGGATGACCTCGCGGGACACAAAACGGCGCGGCGGGCCGGCGCTCCAGTTGGGCCGGGAGAGGCCGCCATCCACCCGTACCCGCCAGAGGTGGTAGCCGATGCCGGCCAGTCCGGGCAGGGCCAGGGCAAAGACGTGCCAGGCATAAAAACGCAGGACGGTGGCGGAGCCAATGGCCCTATCGCCGACGATGATGAGATACAGGGCCGAACCGATCCCCGGCGCTTCTTTAAGCAGGTTGGTACCCACCAGCAGCGCCCAGACACTGCTGGCGTCGAAGCGCAGAGCGTAGCCGCTAAAGTTCCAGAGCAGCGCCAGCAGCAACAGGCCCAGGCCGATGAACCAGTTGACATCCCGCGGCGGGTGGTAACCGCCGGTAAAAACGACGCGGGCGGTATGGATGATCATCGCCGCCACCATCACCTGGGCGGCCCAGTAGTGCAGCGCCCGGATAAACCGCCCGCCGTACACCACGCTGTCAATCAGCGCCAGCGACGGGTAAGCGCCTTGCAGGGTCGGTTCGTAGTAAAACATCAACAGCGCGCCGGTGAGGGTGGTCAGAACGGCGGCCATCACCGCGATGCCGCCCATGCCCAGGGTGTAACCGAACCCGGCGCTGCTTGCAGGGTTTTGGGCTGGAAGCAGGTTATAGATGATGCTTTTATTTTTGCGCCACAAGCGCAGGTTGCGAGGCAGGATTGGGATAGTTCGGCCCTTATCAGTAGTAGTCAGCAGTCAGTCAATGTCATTAAGTTAAGGCCGTAGCATAGGGCCTTGTGCCCGCCCACAAGGGGCTAAACTACACTAACTTAATGACATTGAGTAGTCAGTAGCCAGAAAGAGATTTACCTCTGGCTACTGGCTACTGACCACTACTATCTACCCGACTCAACAGCCGCCTTCGGGATTGGCCCCGGCTTGCAGCCAGTGGTAGAGACGCTGGAAGAGGTTGTCGTCCATGTGTTTGGCGGCGTGTTCGGGAATGTCGCCGGCGGTCTGGCGCATTTTAGCCCGTTCCATTTCAAAAGGAAAGCTGAGGCCGGCTAATGTTGGCCCATCGGGGCTGCCCTGGGCAAAAGCGCCGTGACAGGTGTCGCAGCGGCCCTCGGTCCACACTGTCATGCCCAACACCTGGCCGGGCGGCAGGGCGGGCGGCGGGGCGGTCGAGCCGGCTTCGCTCTGGCCCAGGCTTTCCAGCCAGCCGTAAAGGTGATAGGCGTCCTGAGTGGTCAGCTCTGTTTCTTTGAAGGCCGGTTTGGGTGGGATGGCGGTGCGCACCTTGTGCAGAAACTGGTCAAAGGGCAGGCCGGTTTGGGCCAGCCGGGGGCCGATGCCGCCCTCGGCCTGGGCGTTGTGACAGGCCGCACACTGCTTGTCCAGAAAAACCTGCTGTCCTCGCGCCAGGTCGGGCGCCGCCAAATTGGCCGCCGATTCAATCGCCGGGGTGGGCAGCAGCGGGGTGGGGGCCGCCGCTAATCTTTCGGCGCAGGCGGTGAGCAGCAGGCTTAATGCCAGCAAGAGAGTCAGGAGGGTGATCATTTTCATAAAATATGTCCTATCAATTTGAAGGCGCAGATGCCCATATTGGCGGTCGGCGGTCTTTGGTCGGTGGTCTCAGCGCACGTATAACGGCAAAAAGTGGGAGACCTGCCCGGCGTAGACAAAGACATAGCGCAGGGCAAAGCCGCCGATGAGGACGAAACCGGCGCTGAGGCCCCCCCACAAGCGGCTGTACTTGACCGCATGCTCCTGCCAGACGACCGGGAACAGCTCAAACCCTTCAATGGCCAGGGGGATGAACAGCCCCAGCAGAACTACGCCGCCCCAAAAAGCCAGGGTAAACGGCCCGCCCATGATCAGGCTCAGGCTGGCGGTGGCGCTCCAGGTGCTCAGGCTTTGGTGCAGGAAGAAGGGAACGATCATCAAGATTTCCATGATAATCAGCATGGCGTCGAAGCTGACCAGAAAATGGCGCTCGGTGTGGAGGTGGTGGGAGCGCATAAGCGAGGCGACCAGCAGCACGGTGGCGACGCCGGAACTCATGGCCGACATCAGGAACAGTTGGGCCACCATGGGTGTGTTCCACAGCGGGCGGGCCGGGATGGCCCCCAACAGCACGCCGGTGTACATGCCCACGCCAATCGCCAGCGGCGCGCCGATGGCAGCGACGATGCGGCGGGCGAGGTTGATTTCCGCCGGGTCAAGGGGTCGCC
>CAZDMM010000822.1:0-3713 GCA_964505845.1 uncultured Caldilineaceae bacterium | reverse complement strand
AAGGCAAGGTTTTTGACAGGCCCCCATCCCACCCTTCGGCCGGGTCATAATTGGTATCCAACGATACCGTCAAGCCCATCGCTTTAGCCTGGGCAAACAGGCGGGGAATATCGGGCCGCAGGTTATCCAGCATAAAAAAGCTGCCCAGGTGCAGATGGCGCGCCCGGCCCACCAGCTCAAAATCAATCTCCTCAAAACGCAGCGCCCCAACCGAGCCGGCAAAGGTCAGCACCGCCCGGTCGCCCGAAGGCCGGGATAGAATCACGGTCAGGCCGGTTTTGAGGCCGGGGTTCACGATAATACCGGATGTGTCAACCTGGCGTTTGATCAACTCCTGGTACATAAAGCGGCCAAACTCATCATCCCCCATCACGCCGATAAAGGCAACCCGCAGGCCCAGCCGGGCTGCACCGCAGGCAAAGATGGCCGATGAACTGCCGATAGTCAGCACAGCGTCATCCACCAGCTTTTCCACCTGGCCAAAAACCGGGGTAACATCTCCCGACAGCACTAAATCGGGATTGAGTTCACCCACCACCACCACATCAAAATCTTTAGCCATAACAAGTTTTTAGTATTGAGCGTACCAGCCCGGCTCAAGGTGGGGAGCCGCATAAAAATCGCTCCAGGGGCGGGCCAGGGCATCGCACAGGGCGGTCACGCGGGCCATGCGCGGCCGGGCCACCTGGCGCAGAAACTCTTCACGCTCCTGGCCCTGCAAATTGACCGCTTCCTTCCACACAGCCCGCCCCACCGCCACACCCGAAGCCCCGGCCTGGCAGGCCACCGTCACCTGGCGCAAAAAGGTTTCATACCCCACCGAAGCGGACAGCAGCACCCAGGGCACGGCGCAGGCCGCCGAAAGTTCGGCGCAGGCTTCGGCCCAGCGCCGCTCGTCCGGTTCAGCCGTGATGTCCAGCGGAAATTCCGCTTTGACCACATCCACCCCCGGCGCTACCAGGCGGCGGGCCGTCTCGATGACCACCCGCCGCACCTCGTCCGAAGACAACTTTTTGCGGGCCGGGTCAGGCGAATAAGACAGCGGCTCCAGGAAAAGCAGCATATCCTGAGCCACACAGTTGGCGGCCACATGCCGCACAAAGGTCTCAATCTCCTCGGCGGTAGGCGCATCGGGGTGATAATAGACCAGCAGTTTGACCGCATTGGCCCCCATGCGTTTGGCTTTTTCCACACTCCAGCCGGGCAAAATCCGGCTGTGCCGGGCGGTCGGGTCGCCGGTGTAACCGCTGGCCTCGACGGCCACCAGCAAAGCCACCTGGCCGGGCAGCGCGCCGGCCGCAATACATTGGGCCGCCCCAAATTCGGCGTCAAGCAGCACCGCCGTAGCAGCCGGAGCCAGGGCAGCAATCGTCTGCACCTTAAAAGCCGTCAGCTCCGCATCGCTGACGCTGTGCGGGTCTTGGGGGTTGAGGGCATTACGCAGATTGTTGCGGTGATCCAGGGCCAGCACAGCCAGCGCACCCCGGCTGGTGGCGCACTGCTGCAAGCCCCGCAGTTTACCAATGGATAACGTGGTCATGGTAGTTCTCCTGAGCGGGTATTTACTTCAAAACAACAAAGGCCGACAAATTGGCCGGTTGGTCGGGGTTGAGGCCCTTAGCCATGGCCCGTTCAAAGGCCAAAAGCTGACCCAAGGGCAAATAGAGGATGTTGCGGGCAAGCTGGCTCAGGCCGGAGTTGAAGGCGATGTCTGTATCCCCTTCTCCCAGAGAGATGACCCGCGCCCCCTGGCCGGCCACTTCGTCCAGCACGGCCATCTCTTGGGCGTAGTTGGCCTCGGAAACCAGGCCGGCCACCAACGCCCCGGCAGTGGCCATAGATTTGGGGCCGTGCCGAAATTCCAGCACGTGGAACGGCTCACTGTGACTGAGAGACATCTCCTTCATCTTTAAACTCAACTCGCAGGCCAGGCCGTACCTGGCCCCGGAGCCAAGAAAGTAGAAGCGGTCGAGGGTGGAGTTGTGGGCAAGGGGAGAGATTAGAGATTGGTAATTGGTAATTAGGGATTGGCAGAGCTGGGGTAAACTATTTAACTCCGCCAAAGTGTCTTGGCGGTCTGACCATAAGGCAGCCAAAAAAGTAGTCGCCAGGAACAGGGTGGAAAAAGCGCGGGTTTGGGCCAGGCTTTCTTCCTGGCCGGAAGGCAGCACCAGGTTAACATCGCCCATTTTGGTCAAGGTTGTGCCGGGGTTGCAGGTCAGGGTAAGCACCTGCCCCTTGCCTAGAGACCGGAAACCCTGGCAGGCCCGGATGGTTTCGCTGGTTTCGCCGGAGCGGCTCAGGGTAATGAGCAGAGTCTTTTCGGTGGGCCGGTAGGCCAATCCCGGATTGAGCCACACTTCCGAGCCGGGCAGCGCCCGCGCCGGGACCGCGCCTGACTCGTTGAGCAGGGCCGCCGCCGCCAGCCCCAGATAGTAGGGCGACCCGCAGGCGGTGAACAGCGCCGAGTCAAACCCGCCCCGGCGGTAAAAGTCGCGCAGCGTGTCAGCCTGTGCATGTAAGACAGCCAGGGCCTCAGTCCAGGCTTCCGGCTGGGAGAGAATTTCGGTGTGAGTGTGAGAGGTGGTCATAGTAATTCCTTATTATATTTTCTCAATAACTTGGGGGGAAATCTTGGAAGTCTGGAGAATTGGAAGGTTGGTAAATATCCACTCTTCCAGCCTTCCATTTTTTGCCATCCCCTGGGTTATTGGGGAGATGCCTCCCTTTGGCCTAAAATAATCCGCTGGGCGTTACGACAATAAACTTTCTCCAGTACCTCATCCGGCAGGTACAGGCC
The DNA here is from genome assembly GCA_964505845.1 of uncultured Caldilineaceae bacterium. GTDB lineage: Bacteria > Chloroflexota > Anaerolineae > 4572-78 > J111 > DSQQ01. The sequence goes on along the minus strand of CAZDMM010000822.1, from coordinate 913 downwards.
GTAGATATACCAGCGGCCCTGGCCGGGAATTTCATTCAGATCATAATTAAAGTACTCGTCGTCAGTTTCCAGAAAACGGTAGTAGAGGCGGTAGCCGTCGAGGGTGGGGCCTAAATCGGTGCCAAAGAGGATGCGCTCGGCGTAATTCAAAAAGAAGCGGCGGCTGGCATAAGGCTGCCGGCCCAACTCGCCGATGCGCGCCCCAAAGTCCACATAAAAGTTGGGACAGCGGTCAAGCAGACTGCTCACCCAGCCCAGGTTTTCGGCGTAGCAGCCCACGTGCGCCCCAATAAAGGTGGTTTGAGAGTGACGCGCCACCAGGCGAGCCAACTGCTCCAGAATGGTCAAAAAGGCCGGGAAAGGCGGCGAGGGAAACTGCCAGTCGGGGTGAGCGTGCAGTTCTTCCCAACGCTCATTGAACTGATCCAGCGGGTCAAAAAAGGCCACCGGGTCGGCCACGTGGATCATTACCGGCAGGCCGAGTTCTCCGGCGGTGGCCCACAGCGGGTCAAGGCGCGGGTCATCCACCGCCACCAACTGATCGTGCTGGTCGCGCACGTGCAGGCCAAAGGGCTTCCAGATTTTGAGACCCTCCGCGCCCCAGCGAGCCTGCTCCCGCAGCCGGGCGGCAGCCCACTCGCCAAAGCGGTCGCCGTGCTGCGGCCACTGCGCCCACTCCACCCCACCAAAGATGCGGAAACGTTCCGGGGCAGGCGCCTTGAAGTAGTCAAGGTGCTGCTGCAAGATGGCTTCTCCCCAGCCGCCGTCCAGGTCAACATAGACTCGCACCTCGGCCTCGTCGAGCAAATCCAGCAGGGCCGGCAGCGGGCGCCTGTCCCAGCCGCCGCCAAACGGCTCATTTCGCGCCCGCAATAGACCCGGTCAGCGGCGAACCGTTTGAACTGCCCATCAC
>CAZDMM010000821.1:0-3715 GCA_964505845.1 uncultured Caldilineaceae bacterium | reverse complement strand
TCATGTTCATCATCATGGTGTGGGCCACGTTTTTGGCCCGCGTAAAACCACATTCCACCAGGGCAAAACCGGCCTGCATAAAAAAGACCAGGAACCCGGCGATTAATACCCACAGAATGTTGGCTGAAACGGTTAAACTGGCGACATTTGATTGTAGCTCTTCCATCAGAGTTAACTTTAACCCCCTTCGTCATAGTGTGATGTTTTGGTACAACTACGGGCGATCCTGGCCCAACCCATCACCGGCGACGGGAATGTGCTTGGAAGAGTGGAAGCCTGGAAGCTTGGATATTGCCTTTTTATCCAGCCTTCTAACCTCCAGCCTTATGGCCGATTTTGAAAATCAAAGCTGTGTCCTCCTCACCCCCTCCTGCGAATGGCCCATTGAGAAAACAAAAAGCCCTCAGCCTGTGAGTCTGTTCAAGGCTAAGGGCTTCGCGGCCACTCAAAAGTATTTTTTATTCAATTAACGGGTTCGATATTACCAAATCTTGGGAGAGATGTCAATACCTTTTAAGAAATTTTAAGGTTATTTTAACCTGCCAATGTATCCACAGAACGTTTGCTGCCTACCATAATCACCGCTTCGGCCACCTCTCGCATGGAGCGCCGTTTTTCTCGCGCGGCCATTTGCAGGCGAGTGTAGGCTTCGGCTTCGCTCAGCCCGGTGGTAATCAGGATACGTTTGGCCGCGTCAATCAATTCTCGCGTTTCCAACTGGTCTCGTAATTTATAGGCTTCTTGGGCCACAGTTCGGGCGGCCTCAAAGCGAGCCATAGCAATTTCAATTATAGGAGCCAGGTTGTTCTCGCGGATTGGTTTGATCAAATAGCCCATCACCGAGGCGTTGGCCGCCCGCTCAATCAGCGATTTTTCAGAAAAAGCCGTCAGCATCACAATCGGCAGCGGCATCTCTTTAGCCAGCGTTTCGGCTACGGCTAAACCGTCTTTGCCGGGCATTTTGATGTCAAGCAGCAGCAGGTCGGGCTTGAGGCGTTTAGTTTTTTCCAGGGCGTCCAGCCCATTGGCGGCGGTATCAATCACCTGGTGGCCCAGCGAAGTGACCAACGCCTTTAACCCCATCCGAATGACCGCCTCATCTTCGGCAATGATGACTCTTAACGATTTTTTCACGCTCATGCTGATCTACTGGTAGTTCAGAAACCCATTTTCTGGCGCAGCAAAAACGGGTTTCTGAGATTTTTTGACGTTTATAACGGGCACAGCATAGCCCAAAATTACAAAATTGGCTAATTTTGAGGAGGGCAGAGTCAGCAAGAATCGGGTGGCGTTTACTATAAAAGTGGCATAAAATATGTCCCAATAGAGGTGAAAGGAAGAGATCCATGCTAGCCAATGATTATTATAGCCAATTGACCAAGGATTATGCTCACTTTGAGCAGGCTGTTTTGTTCCTGGAGCAGTTGCCGCGCAGCCAGAGGCAAGAGCTGGTATTAGCCAACAATTACCATCAATTAGCTGAGGATTATGCTCGCATCGAGAAAGCCATCCTGTTTATGGAACAGAACTTTCGCCATCAGCCTGATTTGAAAGAGGTGGCCAATAGCGTGGGCCTGAGCGAGTATCACTTTCAACGCCTTTTTAGCCGTTGGGCCGGCATCAGCCCCAAGCGGTTTTTGCAGTTTTTAACGGTTGAATATGCCAAACAGTTGTTGGATGAATCCAGGAGCGTGCTGGAAGTAACCTATGAGTCCGGCCTGTCCAGTCCGGGACGACTGCACGATTTGTTTGTCACCTGTGAAGCGATGACGCCGGGTGAATTTAAGGAGCAGGCCGAGGGCTTGACGATTACCTATGGTTTTCATCCCAGCCCCTTTGGCGAGACTGTCCTGGCTATTACCGAGCGCGGTATTTGCGGCCTGTTCTTTATTTCGGGGGCAACCGGGAGGAGGCCCTTCAAGAACTCAAAGATACCTGGCCTAAAGCCATCTTTAGACAAGACCCCACCCAAACCCAGCCTTTTATGGAGCGTATCTTTAACCCGGTTAAGCACCAACAGGCGCTGCCGGTCATTTTGAAAGGTACTAATTTTCAAATCAAGGTCTGGCAGGCGCTGCTCAAAATTCCACCCGGTACGGTAGTCTCTTATGAGGACATCGCCGCTCAGATTGGCCAGCCGGGCGCAGCCCAGGCGGTCGGCATGGCGGCGGCTCACAACCCGATTGGTTATATAATTCCCTGCCATCGAGTTATCCGCAAAATGGGGTTATTTGGCAATTATCATTGGGGTACGGCCCGGAAAAAGGCTATTTTGGGTTGGGAAGTGGCCCAAAAGGCCGGGGGTCAATAAGGCATGCTTGAACTATTGGGGAGCTTCTTCATCATCAGCCTGTCTGGGGCCTTATCACCCGGCCCATTGACAACCGTCGCCATTGCCGAAGGTTCGCGGCGGGGCAAGTGGTCGGGCTGGTGGCTTTCGCTGGGCCACGGCCTGGCCGAAGGTATCTATGTGGGTGTGATAGCCTTGATCTTATGGTTGGGGCGAGACTCGCTGCTCCGGCAGCCGGGGGTGACTGGAGCGATTGCGCTGGTCGGCGGCGCTTTTTTGGCCTGGATGGGGTGGGGGCTGGCTGCGGCGGCCTGGCAGCACCGGTTAACCCTGGGTGGAACAGCCGCCGCGGAAGCCCGTTTTGGCCTGGTGCCCACCGGTGTATTTTTCAGCCTTAGCAATCCCTATTGGTGGGTTTGGTGGGCGCTGATCACACCCTGGTATATTCGCCAATCGCTGGCCTGGGGCCTGGCCGGGGTAGCCCTACTCTTTGTGGTCCACTGGTGTACCGATGTGGGCTGGTTAACCGGCCTGGCCTGGCTGACCGGCTCCGGGCATGCGCTGGTCAGCCCCGCAGTTTACCGCTGGATTATGCTGGCTTGTGGAGCGGCCCTGCTCTTTTTTGGGGTGTCGTTTATGGTTGCCGGGGTGGGGTTTTGGTATACAGGCCAGGTTGCCGCCAATCTCTAATCTCCAATATCCCGCGCTACCAAATCCTCAAACGTCTCCCGGCGCTGCACCAGTCTGACCTCGCCTGCCTCAATAAAAACCACCGCCGGTCGCCGGGCTGCATTGTAGTTGCTGCTCATCGAGAGCTGATAGGCCCCGGCCACCGGCACGGCCAGCACATCTCCCGGTGCGGCGATAGGCAGGTCAACCGCTTGAATCAGCACATCTCCCGACTCGCAAAAGGGGCCGGCAATGGCGACCGTCTCAGTTTCGGCCTCGTTAGCGCGATTGGCCAGCACAGCCGTGTACCTGGCTCCGTACATGGCCGGGCGGGGATTGTCGGCCAGGCCGCCATCCAGGCTCACATAGGTACGCACGCCGGGGATCGCCTTGCGCCCGCCGACGGTATACAGGGCCACCCCGGCCTGGGCCACCAACGAACGGCCCGGCTCTAAAATCAACTGGGGCAGGGCTAAACCTCGCTCCCGACAGCCGGCTGCCAGCGCGGCTGCCAGGCCGGTCACAAACGGCTCCACCGGCATGGCCGGGTCATCGGGATGGTAGGGCACGCCCCAGCCGCCGCCGGCGCATAGCTCTGGTATCTCCCAGCCATATTGCGCTCGCCAGCGCACCGCCAAATCCAGCAGCCGCGTCACCGCCCTGGCCACCGGCTCGGCCTCGTGAAAGTGGGAGCCGAGATGGAGGTGCAGACCGGTGAGGAGCAGGGGAGCAGGGGAACGGGGGAGCGGAGGAGCT
>CAZDMM010000820.1:0-3733 GCA_964505845.1 uncultured Caldilineaceae bacterium | reverse complement strand
GGGCGTGAGAGGGGCGCTGATAGCGCGCCGCAACACGGCCCGCACGCGGGCCACCACTTCCTGGGGATTGAAGGGCTTGGCAACGTAGTCATCTGCGCCCACTTCCAGGCCCACAATTTTGTCGGTATCTTCCACACGGGCGGTGAGCATGATGATGGGCAGGCCGGCCAGGCGTTCATCCTGGCGCACCAGCCGGGTGATTTCCCAGCCGTCGCGGTCGGGCAGCATGAGATCCAGCACCACCAGGTCGGGCCGCTCGCGCCGGATGGTATGCAGGGCGGTCTCGCCGTCATAAGCGGTCAGTACTTGAAAACCGGCCCGTTCCAGGTACGACTGCACCAGCCGGACGATCTGTTTATCATCATCCACCACTAAGATACGGGGCATGGCAACTCCTCAACTGCAATCATAAACGCAGCCGGTGCTGTGTCAAATTTAGCACCTATCCGAAAACCTCCATAGATGGCGCATCTCTATGCGTCATCGGCTAGCCTACGGCCATTAAAAAACCCCCGGCTGGCTATTGGAACCGGCCGGGGGTGACTGCTCTTTAAAAGTTTAGTTAGTTTCCGGCTGGCTCGACTCGACGCCGGGAGCGGCGTTCTGAGCGGTCCAGTTCTGGTTTAGCCAATCAACCAGGTCAACCCGCATGTCGGCCAGGCGATTGTCCACCTCGGCCTGGGTCAATTGGCCTGCCGTTACCAGTTGGTTTAGCCGCTCAGTGCGCGGGGACAGGATGGCTGTTACAATGTCGTTCAGGGCCACATTTTTCTCTTTGGCCACCTCGGCAACGCTCTTACCGGCTCGCAGTTCGGTCAGCAGTTCAGTTTGAGTCAGGCCGAGTTTTTCGGCGGCAGTGGTGATGATGAGATTGCCGCCCCAACGGCCGCCCATGCGCCCCCCGCCAAAACGTCCGCCCATCGGCCCACCACCAAAGCCGCCCATCGGCCCCATATGGTCGCCCCAGCCTGGGCCTTGCGGCGACCAGGCTTGGGTGGCGTGGGTGGCGGCGTTGGCCCGCATGGTGGCCAGCATGGTGTCCGCCTGCTCTTGAGTCAACTGTCCGTTAGCTACCATCTGGTTCAACTGCTCGGTGCGCGGAGCCAGAAACGCTTCGATGATAGAATCCAGGGTGATGTTGTGCTCGGTCGCTACCTGGGCAATGGTTTTGCCGCCTTGCAGCTCGGTGATCAACTCTTGCTGAGTTAGCCCTAACTCCTCAGCCGCCACAGCCACCAGGGAGTTTTGCGGCCCGCCCCAGCGACCGCCCATGCCTCTCATCATCCCCGGCCCGCCGCCCGGCCCCATCCCAAAGCCCGGCCCAAAATCATCATTAAACATCATCCCCCGGCCCATGCCGCGGCCAGGGCCAAAGCCCTGCCCAAACATAGGGCCATCGCCCCACCCATTCCAACCCATCGGCCCTTGCGCCCAGGCAAAGGGGGCTAGAAAGGTGAACGCAGCCAGTATTGCTGCTCCCAGAAATAAGACGATACTGCCGGTTAGCATCCATTTTTGTGTAGTCATTGCTTGTCTCCTTATTGTGCTTGGTGATGTTACCAAGTATTTTTCATTTTTCTGGCTTCAGTATAGCAGGCAAATATGGAGATTTTATGGAGAAATGGCGTAGAGTTGATGAATATGATTGCAAATCTCCGGGCTTGCGGTTATTATTAAAGCCAGAAGGAGCATCGGTGTGAGTCATTTTGATGAAGTTTTTGCCAAGGGGATTGTGCCTGACCCGGAAACCATCATGACCTTGCCGTTTGGGATGCAACTGCGAACCTTATTTTATCCCGATGAGGCTATCGAATCGCACCGCGATCCCAAAGGGGCGGCTCATCTGCATGAGGTCATGCAAAATATGGATATTCTGCTGTCGGACCAGCCGGCGGCCCTGCTGCAAGATTACGCCCGGCCGCGCTGCGACGGCGGTTTGGCCTTTTTTAACACCTGCCACCGCCAAATCTGGCATGGCATCAGCGTTGAAGCGGCCTCCACGGCTTTGTTTGCCCCCGCCGAGCATCAGGCGATCAAAACTTTTCTGCAGGTAGCCGCTCTTTATCACGATATCGGCAAAGCCATCAACACCGACCGCCACCCCACAATCGGCTGGTATCTGGTCTCCTCTATGTACCCGGCGGAGCGGGTCAAGCTGCAAGAGATGCTGACCCGCACCGAACTGCGCACCTTGCTTACTATCATCCGCGACCACGACAAATTTGGCGTGCTCAGCACCGGCGAAGCCTCGCTGCCGCTGTTGGCCTCGATTACCAATTTAATCCAGGAAGATGTTAAGATTCAGGAGCAGCGCCTGACCGCCCTGATGCTGGTCAGCCTGGCCGACATGAGCGCCTCTTTTCCCTTGCGAAGCTGCGTGGCCGAAACCGTGATGCGGGATTGGAGCCGCTTTATCAAGGCTTTAGAAAATGCCTGGGGCGACCGGGGCCGTTTGCTGCCCCAGGTAGTCAAAGAGGCCCAGCACTATGAGAATACGGTCGAGCGGGTGGGGCGGCTGGTGCGCGAGGCCAGCCGTGACCCGGTGGGCCAGTGGCCGGAGATCAACGACTCAGAGTTGATCAGTGATGTTTTGAAAACAACCTTTATGAACCGGATTGACGTTTTTTGCCAGGATTTTGCCCTGGTTGCCAAGCTGGATTACAGCCTGCGCTTCTTCCGGCTGGTAGTCAAAGAGTGCCGCCGTCAGGGGATGGACTCGCCTTCGGCCATCGTTCATATCATTGTCAATGTTTTAAAGGGGATCGTTGAAACCTACAGCGAGATGCTTCATTCCGCACGCGGCCACGACCAGCTCATCGGGATTGAATTTAGCGGATTGGTGCCGCCCCACACCCCAGAAAAGGCCAGGGCTTTGATTCAACTGCTGCTGGAACGCCCCGCCGAGGGCCTGGCCTGGCTGCTCTCTGATGTGCCGGCCTGGTACATTTGGGAGTAGGGGAATAAGTCGTGGAGCGTGGGGCGTAGAGTGTGGAGCGTTTTTCGCTTTCCTACCTTCCCGGAAGCTGGTTTTAAACCCTAAAACGCCTCATCATTCGAGTAGATTGGGCCAGAATCAGCTTCCGGGAAGGTTGACCGCGTAACTCCTGTCAATGAGTATCTTTGGTGGGCACAGGCAGCGAAATTTTGAAATCCGAGCCAACATTCATCTGGCTCTCCACCCAAATTTTACCCTGGTGCAGTTCAACCAACTCTTTGCAGATAGCTAACCCCAAACCGGTGCCGCGCTGGCGCATCTTGGCATCCCCGGCCTGCCGGAAGCGCTCAAAAATGGTTGCTAATTCGCCGGAGGGAATCCCTGGGCCGGTATCTCGCACCCCAATGATGACTTCATCACCCTGTTGAGATTTTTGCGCGTACAGAGTCACTTTACCTTGCTCGGTAAATTTGAGGGCGTTAGAGAGTAGATTGATAATCACCTGCTGCATGCGAGTAGGGTCAAATTTTAAGGCCGGCAAATCCGGCTCCAGTTCTAACTCAAACTGAACTCCTTGGGCCCAGGGCATGGCCCGGCCAATTTCATGCAGCGAAACTAGATATGAGTCGGTGTCTATAACCTGGGGGTAAACGGTCAACCTTTTTGTTTCCAGTTTGATTAAATCAAAAAAATCATTGGTTAGCTTGAGGGCATGCTGAACGGAACGCCGGGCGCTCATAACGATAAGTTCCTGGTTGGGCGAAAGCTCGCCAAAGGTGCGCTCTTTGAGTTGGTCAA
>CAZDMM010000819.1:0-3734 GCA_964505845.1 uncultured Caldilineaceae bacterium | reverse complement strand
ACAAACGCCACTTTAAAAAGCTGGACCAAACCACTAACTTTTTAACCCGCAACATTTTGTGCGTCCCGCTGGTATTGTATGACCAAATCATCGGGGTGCTGGAAGTGATGAATAAAAGAGACGGCAACTTTACCCAAACCGACCTGGATTTGTTGAGCTCCATCGCTTCTTATGCTGCCATTGCCATTCAAAACGCTCGCCTGCACGAGAATGTGCTGGCCGAACGGGATAAAGTGATTGAGGCCGAAGAAGAGGCCCGCAAGAAGCTGGCCCGCGATTTGCACGATGGCCCTACCCAACTTGTCGCCGGAATTATGATGAGCCTGGACTTCTCGCAAAAGGCTCTGCAAAAAGACCCCTCCTTATTACCCAAAGAACTTGAGCACATGAAGACCCTGGCCGACCGGGCCACCCATCAAATGCGGACGATGCTTTTTGAGCTACGCCCGCTGGTTTTAGAAACCCAGGGCCTGGGAGCGGCGCTGCAAGTCTTTTTGGATCGCCGCCAAAAGGACATTAACGAACAAAATACCAGGTTGAGCCTTAAAATTAGCACCAATAACCCCGGCGGCGACATTTCTCGGCAAGATGGCAAGGTGGAGGCCACCCTCTTTGCCCTGGTGCAAGAAACGGTCAATAATGCTATCAAGCACGCCAAGGCCAAAAATATTGGGGTAGAACTGCGAGAGAACAACCAGTCCATTTATACCACCATTTGGGATGACGGCCAGGGCTTTGATGTGGATGAGGTGATGAACAATTATGAGCAGCGGGGCAGCCTGGGGATGATTAACCTACGCGAGCGCACCGAACTCATCGGCGGAGAACTGACCATTGATTCGGCCCCGGGCAAAGGCGCCCGCATTATCATCCACGTGCCCAAAGACCGGGAAGAACGGCTCAAAAAACGCAGCGTCACGGGAACCCTGGTTTTACCGGCCAATATGCTTTCACCACAAACCACGCAGGTCTGAGGAACTGAGGGACTTAAGGAAGCAGTTTGTCGGCGCCCGTAGTTCCTTAAGTTCCCTCCCATTACCTTTTCCTCTCTTTGTCATCTCACCATGTCCAACCCAGCCCTTGAAAACTTACGCCGTTGGATCACCGCCGATGACCCCAGAGTAGCCGCCGCCGGAGTGGTTTTTGTGGCAGTGCTGGCCGGGCTGCTCGTCGGGCTGCTGTTTGGCGGGCTGGGGCCGATTATCGCTATTGGCCTGGTGGGAGCGCTGGCGGTGGGCGTGCTCATGCTGCGCAGCACGCAGGTGGGTTTATTTGCCCTGGTGGCCCTGGCTTGCTTGCTGCCTTACGGCGCGCTGCCCTTCACCATCGGCTTTCGGCCCACCTTTATTGACCTGGCCCTGGGCGCATTGTTTGCGGTGTGGGGCCTGCAATTGATCACCGGCAAACAGCGCACCTTTGTTAGCTCACCCCTGGGCCTGCTCATCTTTCTTTTTCAAGGCTGGGCCATCTTCACCTTTATTTTTGGCCTGCGTTACAGCGGCCTCAATATGACCGTGGCCCGCAACTTTTTAGAGGTGCTGCTCTCGGTCAGCCTCTTCTTCCTGGTCATCAATCAAGTCAAAACTCTGCAATCGCTCAATCAAATCTCGCGGGTCATCATTGGGGCCGGCGCGCTTGCCGCCACCCTGGGCGTCTTTTTCTATATCATTCCGGGCGAGTGGACCATCCGCATCCTCTCGCTGCTGCGGGTGTTTCAATACCCCACCGAAAACATCTTGCGCTACATTGAGGACGACCCGCAGCAGCCCATGCGGGCCATCTCCACCTCGGTTGACCCCAACGCCCTGGGCGGCCTGCTGGTTTTTTTAACCATCATCACCGTGGCTCATCTTTTTGCCGCCCGGCCGATTATGGCCCGCCGCTATTTGCTTATCAGCGCCGGGACGATGCTGGTGTGCCTGTATCTCACTTACTCGCGGGGATCTTTGTTGGGGGTTGTAGCCGGGCTGGGCCTGATCAGCCTCTTGCGCTATCGCAAGTTGGTCTGGGTGATGATTTTGGTGGCGGCCATCGCACTGCTGCTGCCGCAGACTCAGCTCTATGTGGAACGCCTTATCGAGGGCCTGCGGGGTGAGGATTTAGCCACCCAGATGCGTTTTGGGGAATACAAAGACGCCTTTACCCTGATTGAACGTTATCCCCTCACCGGGGTGGGCTTTTCTGGCACGCCGGATATTGACCTGTATGTGGGCGTCTCCAGCGTCTATTTACTGATTGCTCAACAGATGGGGCTGGTGGGAGCGGGGCTGTACATTTTGATTGGATTGGTCTACCTGGGAGTTGTATTGATAATTTTGCGCCGTTTGCCGAAAGGCCACCCCCTGGAAGCGCCGCTGCTGGGCTACGGCCTGGCCATTTTGGGGGCGATGGTCGGCGGGGTGTTTGACCATTTCTATTTCAACTTAACCTTCATCCACATTGCGACGCTGTATTGGCTGGTGATGGGGTTAGGGACAGCGGCAGTGTTGTTAGCCCAGCAGTCAAGCGGTGGGGGAAAGGGTGCATAATCGGCTACTTTTCCCCATCATAAGCACGACGGCGATGAGACAAATGTTAGCGCCGCTTCCCTCAATTCCCCACATACGCCACCATGCGCAGCTCATTGCGCCCCGGCAACGCGATCGTTTCCACCTCATCCATCAGGCTGCGGATCAAAAACATTCCCAACCCCCGATGATCCGCCCGCTCTTGCCGTTCTATGGAAGCGGGTGGAATTGGGGCGCAGCCCTTATCAATAACATTCAGCAGCAAAGCCCCTTGCTTAACCCCCACCTGGATCAATACCGGCAGCTCCACCCTAAATTGATTGCCATGTTCAATAGCGTTGGTCACGGCTTCGGCCAGGGCGGTTTTGACATTCTCAATCTGCGCCTGCTCAACCCCCATTTCCTCAGCTACCAGCGCCACCGCCGCCATCGCGATTCGCTCATTCCCCAACTCGCTGCGCAACTGAATCTCCATCATTTCACCCCCCTGTCGAACTAATTTATTTAACTTCATAGCTGACAGTATAACGCCCCTCGGCCCGCTTGTAATCCTTAACAATACGGATTTTCTCTCCACAAAAAAGACTGTCCTGGGGACAGTCTTTTCCACAATTTTTGTAGCCGTTTACCACAAATGTTGTAGGCTATGATTCCGCAGCAAAGGCATCCTTATGCACAGAAGCGGCATCGGGATGCCGCTTCTACGGAAGCACACTCTTATCTTTTTTGCTCCGGGGGACGGCCAGGGCCGGCCTGCTCCAACATCACCGGCAGTTCCACCCAAAATACGCTGCCGTGCCCCGGCGAGCTTTCTACCCACACCCGGCCCCCGTGAGCCTCAACCACCGCCCGCACCAGGTACAGCCCCAAACCCGTGCCCGGCGTCTGGCGGGCCAGGCGATTATCTACCCGGTGAAAACGCTCAAAGATCCGCTCCTGCTCCCCCAGCGGGATGCCGATGCCTTCATCGCTCACGTACACCCGCACGCTTTTGTGCTTATCATCACTCACCCCACCCACTTTAATCAACCCGCCGCCGGGGCTGTACTTAATGGCATTACCAATCAAATTGGTCAGCACCTCCCACAAGCGATCATAATCCCCCCGAACTTCGGGAAAATCTGGCGGAAAGTCAACCTCAAAGCGATGTTTTTCGGTGGTGGTGCGCAAATTCTCCACCGCCGATCTGGCCATTTCCACCAGATCAACCAGGCTTAAGCGCAGTTT
>CAZDMM010000818.1:0-3741 GCA_964505845.1 uncultured Caldilineaceae bacterium | reverse complement strand
TAAGGCCCAGGTCTATATAAAATTGTTCATAGCCTCGCAGCCAGGCGTATATCTCTAAAATGCCGGCCCCCGTCCCGGCCATCACCACCGCCTTGCCGCGCCGGCGGGCGGCTTCAACCTCAGCCCGCACGTTTTGATAACGCCGCTCATTCAAGGGATTGGGGAGTTGGTAGGCCCTGAAATCGGCCAGGCTTTCGGCCCTGGCCAGGGGGTGGGAGTACATGTCGTAATAAAAACCGCCCTTTTTGGGCTTTTTCCAGCCGATGCCCCACTCGTCGGTAAAAGCCTCATACGCCCCCTCGTCCCGAAAAACCAGTTCGTAGCCAGAGGGGGGCTGGGGCATGACAAAGGCAAAATCGGTTTCCAGGCGGTCGGCCATATCGGTTTCAAAGCGGGCCAACTGTTCCGCCACAAAAATAATCTGTGGCTGGCGCTCCGGCAAATTCAGGTACCGGCGCAGGTTGGTATAAGCCGTTAGGTGCATCTGCGATACGCCGGTACCGCCGATGTCGAGCGGCACATGGTCGGCTTCGTGGTGATTTAAGGCTAATCGGACACGTTCGTGGGAATTCATAGTTCTCCTGAAAATGATAACCTGCTACGCTCTGAGCGCCAGAACTACAACTATTCCTGGTGCTACACGCCTAGGCCAAACCCAATACAACCCCAAGGAGCAGGAACGCAAAATACACACTTTGACCAGAGTGGACAATGACGCCCAGCCAAGTGCTGCGGAAGCGCCAGCTTGGAAAGGTGTAAAAAAAGATACCGGCAATGACAGAGGCCATAATACCCCAGGGCTGGTGAACATGGTAGAAGCCAAAGAGCACCCCGTTTGCCACCCAGCTCCACCGGCCAAATACGCCCTGCATCTTGGGAAGCAACACGCCCCGAAAGAGAAACTCCTCGCCCAGGATCGTATTGAAGAGAGCGTTCACCACAAACAAGCCCAAGAACCACCAGGCGCCCACCAGCCGAGGCAAGGTGTCTGGCGATTTAAAGACCGCGTCCATGCTGTAGCCGGGCGGTTCGGCCAGAAAGGGAAAGATTGCCACCCATAGTTTGATTACGTATGATCTTAAGGCAATATCCCATACGGCGATGGCGATAATGAGCGGAATTACCCACAGCCATAACTTGCGACGAGCTTCACCGGATTTTGGATCGCGCGGTGGGTTGAGGCGGAGCCTGCGCTTGACCGTCGCCCAACGCAGATCGCCCTCTTCCTGCCGGACGATGATCATGGAAAGGACAAACAACCAGATCAAACCAAGTGTGAGCAGCACTATCCGGGTGACGCCCGCCCTCAGTGAATCCGAACTGAAATCGGGCGACAAAGCGGGGAATACGACCCAACTTAAGATACCTATCGGGATGGCAGCAAAAGCCCAGATGCCCAGGATTTTGGCGAGTGAATACTGTTCTCCTGTCTCAGCGGCTGCATTTGCTCGTAAGTAGTTTGCCATATTTTCATTCTATATGTATCTCGACTAATTTAGGGGATAATGGCCATGCTTACGCACCGTTTCATACATCGCCAGCACATTTTCAATGGGCGATTTGGGCTGAACGTTGTGGATGGTGTTGAAAACGTAGCCGCCGCCGGCCCCAAAGATTTTGATCCGCTCGCGGACCTGGGCGCGCACCTCCTCCGGCGACCCATTGGGCAGGGTGTGCTGGGTATCTACCCCGCCGCCCCAAAAAACAACCCGCTCCCCAAAGCGGCGCTTGAGTTCAACCGGGTCCATCAGCGCCGCCGAACATTGCACCGGGTTGAGGATGTCAAAACCGGCCTCAATAAAATCTTCAATCAAGCCGATGACCGAGCCGCAGGAGTGGATGAAGGTTTTCCAGGGGGTGTTTTGATGCACCCAGTCGTTAACCTGCCGGTGAAAAGGCATAAACAACTCGCGGTAGGTTTGAGGCGAGACCAGCAGCCCGTTTTGCATGCCAAAATCGGTGGCCGAAACCAGGGCCACCATGACCCGGTGGCCTACCGCCTCATAAAGTTTAGCCAGGTTCGCCAGGCCAACCTGGCACTGGCGCTCAAAAACCTGGTAAATGTAATCCTGCCGGGCCACGGTGCTCATGTACCACTCGGCCACATCCCGGATGCCTTTGGGATGCTTGAGCCAGGGGGCCGGCACCAGGGCAATATCGCCAAAGCCGGTGTTGGCAAAATCGGCAAAAATGGCCTTGTCGGTTTCAGTATACAGCCGCTCGGCCTCACATCGAAAATAGTCCAGGTCGGCCTGGGAGATTGGCTCAAACTCTTCCATGTTGTCTTCAACGTTGAGAGAGTCGTCGTCAATTGGCCCCTGGCGGATGAGGGCATCGAAATACCAGCCGTTTTTGGGCATGCGGCCGCTGGGCGGCGCCGATTTATCGCCCTCCGGGTACATCAAAATATCGCCGTTGGGTTCTGGGTCGGTGTTGAAACCGGCCGGAACCAGCACCGGCGTGCCGTCGAAGGTCGTCCAGGCTTTCCAGTCCTCATTTCTGAAGCCGAACATGGTTTTGGTGGGCCTCAAGCTGACCACATCCACGCCGAGGGCGTCCATCAGGTCGGGCTTGATTTCGCCCAACATCTGGTAGGGTTCGACCACTTTGACCGGCGTGCCGGGGGCATCCAGGCCCAACGCCTGCCGCAACTTATAAACAATGCTGACATGCATACACGTCACCACGCTGCCCCCTAAATCGAGGGGGACGCGGTCCGGTTCTTGATGGTTTAGGGCCAGGGTGACCCGTTCTCTTGAATTCATTTTTAATCCTTTCTACCTGGCCAGCCGGACGACCAGACGCGCCAGGCCGCGATCGGCCAGGCTGACCAGCACCACGATCAGCCCCAGCAGCAAAACAAACCACTGCGGTTCGATGCTTTTAATGACAAGATAGCTCTGAATCCCGGAAAGAATGAACGCCCCAAGCAAGGTACCCACCAGCGAAGTGCGCCCGCCGGTCAAGGCGCAGCCGCCCAGCACGGCGGCGGCGATGGCATGCAGTTCCCGTTGGCGGCCCAGGCTGCCATCGGCATAGCCCAAATCGCCAGCCTCAAGAATACCGGCCAGGCCGGCCAGAAAAGCGCAGGCAATGTAAGCGCCCCACTTGGTCCTTATCACGTTCACCCCCCGCGAGTGGGCGCTTTCGGCATTGCCGCCTACCGCCAACAGCCAGTTGCCGATAGGAGTCCAAAAAAGGATATAGAGCAGGAACAGCAAAACCACTACAGCCCAGGCCAACGCGTTATTGTAACCGAAAATATTGGCGCTGCCAAAGAAGCGGTAAACCGGATCGGCCCGCATGGCCTCGCCGGCGTTGTAGTGCGAGGTGGTTTGGGTGGCGGCTAAAGCCAATCCCCGAAACACAAAAAGGCTGCCCAGTGTAACGACCAGCGAGGAAATCCGGTAATAAGCCACGATAAAACCATTGATCACCCCAATGATGACCGCTGCCCCCAACCCAATCAGAATGGCCAGGGGGGCGCCGATAGAAGGCCCAATAGCAATATAAATAATACCGACGATGCCAAAAATAGAACCGACGGAAACGTCAATCTCACCGGTGGTAACAACCAACGCCTCGCCCAGGGCGATAATCGCCAGAATAGAGGTGACCCGCAGCACTTCGCGCATGTTGGCGTCCGACAGCCAGACCCCCTCGGAAGTGGCGGTGAAACCTACAATCAGCAATAGGGTGACGACGGCTACCCCGATTTCACCCCGTTTACGCAAAATACGC
>CAZDMM010000817.1:0-3741 GCA_964505845.1 uncultured Caldilineaceae bacterium | reverse complement strand
CCGACTTTGTCCTCCTGGCCGAGGATGGCGCCGTTACCATTGAAAAAGCCGCTTCCTTACCCGACCGGCCCGACGATGTTTTCTTTGAAGGCATCGGCCGGCTGGGGCTGGATTTGCGGGCGCTGGAAACCATCATTCACGGCTCCACGTTGGTCATCAATACCATCGTGCAGAGCCGGGGCAGCCGGGTGGGCCTCATCACCACCCAGGGTTTTCGGGATGTCATCGAAATTGCGCGCGGCAACCGGCTGGATATTTATGACCTGTTCTACAAACAACCCGAACCGTTGGCGCCGCGATACTTGCGCTTTGAAGTGGCCGGCCGCCTCAATTATAAAGGGGAAGAATTGACGCCGCTGGACGAAGCAGCGGTCCGCGAGGCCGCCCGGCAGCTCAAAGCGCAAGATGTGCCCAGCATCGCTGTGTGCTATTTCCATGCTTATGCCAACCCCGCTCACGAACTACGCACCGCCGAACTCATCCACGAAGTTTTCCCGGAGGCGTATGTCTCCCTTTCCCACGCCGTCTCCGGCGAGTGGCGCGAGTACGAGCGCACCTCTACCAGCGTGCTGAATGCCTACGTGATGCCCCGCATGGCCCAATATTTAACCTCCCTGGAACACCGGCTGGCTGAACAGCATTATCAGGGCGCGCTCAACGTGGTGCAATCCACCGGCGGCATGCTGCCCAGCCCCGGTGCGCGACAGACCCCGATTCGCACCCTGGAATCCGGCCCGGCCGGAGGCGTCATCGGCTCGGCGGCGCTGGGGGCGGCGCTGGGCTATCCCAACGTCATCGGGGCAGATGTGGGCGGCACCACTTTTGATGTCAGCCTGGTCGTCGCCGGTCAGCCTCTGGAAAAAACAGAGACCCACATCAACCGCCGGCCGGTGCTGTGCCCTACCCTGGATATTAACTCCATCGGCGCGGGGGGCGGCTCGATTGCCTGGCTCAACGAGGTCGGCTCGCTGCGCGTGGGGCCGCACAGCGCCCAGGCCGTGCCGGGGCCGGTCTGTTATGGCAAAGGCGGCACAGAACCTACCGTCACCGATGCCCAGGTTGTCTTGGGGCGAATTGACCCGGATTATTTTTTGGGCCATCGCATGCAGCTTGACCGGGCCGCGGCGGAGCGAGCGATTGAGGAGCGGATTGCCCGGCCCCTGGGCCTCTCTCTGATCGAAGCGGCTTACGGCATCACTCACCTGGCCGATATGAATATGACTTACGCCATCCGCAACATCACCATCGAGCGCGGCTACGACCCGCGCGAGTTTGTGCTGCTGGCCTTTGGCGGCGCGGGCGGGTTGTCGGCTACGGTTTGGGCCGGCGAGTTGGAGGTTCCTACGGTGGTGGTACCGGTGGCCCCGGCCAACTTCTCGGCCTGGGGTTTGCTCAACGCCGATTTTCGGGAAGACCGGGTACGTACTCAGTTGAGTGAATTGGCCGAGTTGACCCGTGAGGCTATGCTCGCCATCTTTACCGACCTGGAGCAAGCCTGCCTGGAGACCCTGCGCCAGCGCGGGATCAGGGTGGAGGAAGTCAGCTTTTTGCGCTTCTGCGACATGCGCTACCAGGGCCAGGAGCATTGGGTTAAAGTGCCGGTCCCGCCGGAGTTTTTCCAAACCTCAACCTCGGTGGTCTCCAATCCGCTGGACATCCTCCGCAGCCGTTTTGACCAGCTCCACGAGCAGCATTATGCCCACGCCCAACCCGGTTATCCGGTGCAGGTGGTCAACTACCGGGTTTCGGCCATCACGCCGACCATCAAACCGGTTTTGCGCGAGTTGCCTGCCAGCGCCAACGGCGGGAGCGAGTCGGCCCGCAAAGGGACGCGCTCGGTTTATTTTCTGCACGCTGGCTACGTGGATTGTCCCATCTATGACCGGGAGCGGCTTAGCGCCGGGGCTACCTTGAGCGGGCCGGTGATTGTGGAAGAGTGGACTTCCACCACCGTAACGCCGCCTGGCTGGAGTTTAAGGGTGGATAGGTTTGGGAATTTGATTTTGCAGGGGCAGCCAAATGAACCCAAAAATCAGTAATTGTTGGAAGGCTGGAAGGTTGGAGGTTGGGCTAATTTGCAACCTTCCAACCTTCCAGCTTTCCCGATATGCATGTTTGGGGAGGTAAAATAATCATGAAATCCATAGACCCCATCACCACCGAAGTGATTCGCAACGCGCTCATCGCCTTAACCGAGGAGATGAAGCTGACCCTGGTCAAAACCGCCTACAATCCCCTCATTTACGAGGTGATGGATTTCTCGGTGGCCTTGACCGATGAAAACGGCGACCTGTACGGCCAGGCTGCCGGGCTGACTATCTTTCTGGCCAGCCTACCGGCCACCATCAAAAACGGTCTCAACATCATTGGCCGGGAGAACCTGCATGAGGGCGATGTTATCCTGGCCAATGACCCCTTCACCACCGGCACGCACATCAGCGACACCGCCGTGTATGTCCCCATTTTTTACGAAGGGGAATTGGTCGCCTTTTCCATTAATATGGCTCACTGGGCCGATATGGGCGGCATGATCCCCGGCGGCTGGACGCCCAACAGCACCGACGTTTTTCAGGAGGGCATGCGCTTTACTCATCTCAAGCTGTATCGAGCCGGCCAACTCAATGAGGATTTGAACCGCTTTATTGAGGCCAATGTGCGCTTTCCCCAAATTGTGCATGGCGACCTGATGGCCCAGATTGCCGCCTGCCAAACCGGGGCGCGCCGCTACAAGGCGCTGTGCCAGAAATATGGGCCAGATACCATCCGGGCGGCTATGCAGCGGGTCTTTGATGAGTCGGAGCGGTTGGTGCGCGCCCGCGTGCAAGAAATTCCCGATGGCGTTTATACCGCCGAAACCTATATGGACCACGATGGGGTGGAGCTGGACAAGATGCGCCAGCTCAAGGTGACCATCACCGTCTCCGGCAGCGAGATGGTGGTTGACCTGACCGGCAGCAGCGAGGTGTGCAGCGGCCCCATCAATCTGCCATTGATTGGCACTCGCGCCTCGGTGGAGATGGCCTTTAAGGCCCTCACCGTGCCGATGGACCCGGCCAATGCCGGCCACACCCGGCCCCTGCAAGTGATTGCGCCGGAGAACAGCATGCTTAATCCCCAATTCCCGGCCCCCACCGACTCTTACGGCTATGTGGGCAATTCCCTGTCTGACCTGGTGGTGCGCGCCCTGGCCCCGGCCATGCCCGATAAATGCATTGCCGGAACGTATCAATTGTTTGGGATTTATCTGCTGCGGATAGACCCCCGCTACGGCAAACCCTTCCTCTTCATCGAGCCGACCGCCGGCGGCTGGGGAGGCCGGCCCAACGGCGATGGCGAAACGCTCATCTTTTACCTGGATGGCGACACCCCCAACACGCCCGGCGAGGTCATCGAGGCTCGCTACCCCATTATGGTCAACCGCTTCACCTACAACCTGGACTCCGCCGGAGCGGGCCAGCATCGCGGCGGCTTGGGTGTCATCCGCGATTATCAGGTCTTGACCGATTACGTCTTTCTGCATACCTTCAACGAAAGCACCAAATGCCCGCCGGCAGGCTTGTTTGGCGGCGGCCCGGCCAAACCGTGCCATACCGTCGCCTGGCCGGGCACGCCCAAAGAGCAGGTTTTCTACGACCGCCACGCTCACGTCGGGCCGCTTTTGGCCGGGGATACCGTCAGCGTGCGCTCCGGCGGAGGCGGCGGCTGGGGCGACCCGCTCCAACGCGATCCGGCGCTGGTAGC
>CAZDMM010000816.1:0-3745 GCA_964505845.1 uncultured Caldilineaceae bacterium | reverse complement strand
GCGCCCCGACAGTGGAACCCACCGTTGAGCCAACCTCTGCCCCGACTCCATAGCGGCGTCCGGCCTACACATTTAAACCGGTTAAGTTTCGCACCGGTTAATCCTCGTCCTCTCTCTCCCCCAACCCTGGCTCTGAGTAAAATCACCGGGTTGGGAGAGCGAGACGGGGTGAGGGTTAGCTGAGATAACTCCCCAAATCTATGAAATTGGTTAGAATTTGCCAAAATATATTGACTGGGCCGAAAAAGTGTGTTATATAGTGTGTTATATGGTCCAGTTTGGCTAACCTTGGGGAAAAACAGCCGGCATCCTTATTACCAGTGTTTGGTATACCTATAAAACTCGACATAGCCGGCCAATCCGATAGCCAATATAAGATCAGTGCATGCCACACCTCCTCCCATTGATCTAATTTTCAATTACCCACTTTTAACTTAAAAAACAAATTAAATCTTTTATCCCTGGCTTTTTAAAGCCAGAGGTTCTGTATTGAGGCAGGTAGTTTTAGCTGATGCCACGACACAATGATGTGCCTGAGCCATCAACGCTTCAAGGCTTAAAACAGGCCAGGCCGGCGCATAGCCTAACCGGATGGTCTCTTGTGACCGTTGTAACCCTGGTCTCCCTGGCGACGCTGGCTTGTGCTTTCATGGGGCCAGGCCGGTCAACCGGCCGCGCCATAGCCCGCTTGCCCACCCTCACCCGCACTCCCCTACCCACCCTCACCCCCACTGGAGCGGCTCCGTCTCAAGCGGCAGCAAGCATAGCCCAGAGCGCCCCGGCGGCGGTTTCTACCCTGCCGATGCTTGCCCCTACTGCGGCTGTTATGGCGGCGGCCCCACCCGGCCAAACCAACGACGCCCCGCCCGGAGACATCGCTGCTCCCCCACCAGCCCAGGCTGTGGCGGCCGCTCCGTCGGCCCCACCCCCGCCAGAACCCACCGCCACCTTTACCCCCGTCCCCCTGCCCACCGATACCGCCACCCCTCAGCCCACCGATACTCCCCTACCCACCCCCACCGAGACGCCCACCGCCACCCCCACCCCCCAAAACTGGGTCTTTAGTGGGGTGCGTCTTGCCCCTAATCCCTACGATGAGGGCTTGCTCTTGTACGGCAATGTCGTCAACAACACCGGCAGCCCTCAAAAACTCACCTCGGTACTTGGCACCTTTTATGACGCCCAAAATCAAGTTATCGCCGGGCCGGATAAGGGCGAGTCTTACTGGCCCGCCTATGTGATTGCTCCGGGGGCTGGTATGCCCTTTGAGATGGACGTGCGCAACATCCAAAATGTGGCCGATTTTGACCTGAACGTTGCCTCTGAGCCAAGCGACCAGATTCCACGCCAGGATTTTGAATTTGCCGATATTGACCAATGGGTTGATGAGGACAAGTACTGCGTCGGCGGCGAGTTAAAAAATCGAGGGGGCGAATTGCAGGATTACCTGGTGATCGCCCTGATTTTGTACGACGGCCAGGAGAATATCATCAGCTTTAGTTATTATGAGGAGTTGGACCCCGACTGGATCAGAGACGGCGACGAGTTGGATTTTGAGCTGTGTTCGGACCTGCTCGGCCAGGCGGTTGCCCATCATGCTTTGCAAGCCTGGGGAAGATAGAGAGGGAGAGGAGGTAGCAAGTTAGAACTAACGCTTGAAATTGCCACAACTCAAAAAATGATCTCATTCTAAAATAATTTAAGGAGAAAAGAACGATGCTCAAAGCAAAATTATTGATTCCGTATCTTGTTTTAAGCCTGCTGGCTATCCTCATCAGCGTTTCGCTGGTCTCGGCGGCCACCGAGGTGGATACCTCGGCGCTTCGAAATGCAGTAACGACAGAAGGTATCAAAGCACATTTAGAAGCATTTCAAGCATTTGCTGATAGCAACAATGGTACCCGTGTTGCCGGAACAGCAGGTCATGACCAATCGGCGGGTTATGTTTATGATGCCCTGAGCGCGACCGGAGCCTTTGATGTCAAGTATCAGGAGTTTCCCTATGACTTCTTTCAAGAGTTGACCCCGGCCGTGGTTAACCAAACTGCGCCTGGTTCCGTCTCTTACACTTACCTGGAGGACTACTTCACGATGGACTATTCTGGCAGTGACAATGTGACTGCCCCAGTTCAGGCGGTTGACCTGCTTCTACCGCCAACGGGTGGTTCGACCAGTGGGTGCGAGGACTCCGATTTCAGTGGTTTCACTTCAGGTAATATTGCCCTCATCCAGCGAGGCACTTGTACCTTTCGGGAGAAGGCATTGAATGCCGCCGAAGCCGGCGCGGTGGCTGTAATTATCTTCAATGAGGGTAACAACTCCGAGCGGGTTGATCTCTTTGGAGGGACGCTGGGCGGCTTATTACCGGCAGATCAAGATATTCCGGTTCTCAGCGCCAGCTACGCCTTTGGCATTACCCTAAATGACTTAATTGACGAGGGCTTAATCCTGAATATTGTAACTAATACTTTCTCAGAAAGGCGGATCACTAACAATGTTCTGGCCGAGACAAAATCAGGTCGTGATGACCGTGTGGTTGTCGTTGGGGCGCACCTGGATTCGGTAGCCGGAGGGCCGGGAATTCAAGACAATGGCAGCGGTTCGGCGGCTATTTTAGAAATTGCCTTACAAATGGCCGCATTGGACATTAAGCCGAGAAATAAAGTTAGATTTGCCTGGTGGAGCGCAGAAGAAGCTAGCCTGATCGGCTCTGAATTTTACGTCAGCACCTTGACTGCTCGTGACATCAAAAATATCGCCATCAATCTGAACTTTGACATGATTGCGTCACCCAACTATGCCCGCTTTGTCTACGATGGTGATGGCTCGAATACCGAAACGGCCGGCCCCAATGGTTCAAAAAACATTGAGCAGGTCTTTCTGAAGTACTTCTCTGACCAAAACTTAGCGAATGAACCAACAGCCTTTGATGGCCGCTCTGATTATCGCCCCTTTATTGAGGTTGGCATTCCGGCGGGCGGTCTATTTACCGGCGCTGAGGATGAAAATCCAGAGGTGGGCGACGCCTACGATCCGTGTTACCATCTGGCCTGCGATACCATTGCTAACGTCAACTTCACCGCCCTCGATGAGATGTCAGATGCAGCCGCCCATGCCGTACTTACCTTTGCCGAAACCACCTCGGCCGTCAACGGCACGGATAAAGGTAAAGGTAATCCCAAGTGGGCCGACGCCATGGAGTATCGAGGCTCTCATCTGCGCAAATAACCACACACAATCTCTCAGAATTGGGGTAAAAGCCAGGCAGACCGTAGGGGGTTGAAACCTCTACGGTCTTTTTACCACAGCCTGTAGCCGGGCGGCGGCCATGCACCTTACCCCAAGATGAGCTATAAAACCAATAGGGGGAACTATGATGAAGCGATATTTGCAGTGGCAATGGTTACTCATAGTGGCGGTGCTGCTGACCTGTAGTAGCCTGCTTTCAACCGCTACGGTGGTGGGTGCTCACGGGCCTGAACAAGACTCGGATGAGACGCCAGCGGCAACCACTGAGCCGGCCCCGACAGATCAACCCGCCCCAACAGATCAACCCGCCCCAACGGATCAACCCGCCCCGACCAGTGAGCCAACCTCCACCGACGAACCCGCCCCAACCGATACACCGGCCCCCACCGCCGAGCCAACCTCCACCGATGAACCCGCCCCAACCGATACACCGGCTCCTACCGCCGAGCCAACCTCTACCGATACCCCAGCCCCAACCGATACACCGCGCCCCACC
>CAZDMM010000815.1:0-3751 GCA_964505845.1 uncultured Caldilineaceae bacterium | reverse complement strand
TCGTCCCCACGTTCAGATGCGGTTTATCCCTTACAAATGCTGCTTTCGCCATACTCACTTCTCCTTAATTAGTGTGGTCACTAAAATTGTTTTGGATAGCAACTGTAGCAAAAACTCTTCAGCCTGCTCTACAGTTCTTATGATTTCCGTCCAAGACAAACCCATTAATTATACAAATTCAAAAAAGTTAAGCAAATTTAACAAAATAAAAGTGACAAAAGTAACGATCCACTAAGCTCGAAAACCGGAGATGATTTTTTCCTTTAGGCTTTGAGCCACCTCAGCGTAATGATCAAATTCCATGGTAAAGGTCGCTCGCCCCTGGGTGGCAGAACGTAAATCTGTGGCGTAGCCAAACATTTCAGATAGCGGTATCATAGCCGTGACCGAGGAGACGCCTCCTGTCCGGGGCGTGATACCTTCAATACTACCTCGCCGAGAGGAGAGATCTCCCATCACATCACCCATAAATTCCTCGGGGGTTGTCACTTCAACCTTCATGATAGGCTCTAGCAGTACGGGTGCACCTTTCTGCATCGCCTCTTTAAACCCAATGGAACCGGCAATCTTGAAAGCCATCTCGGAGGAGTCGACCTCGTGATAAGAGCCATCCACCAATGTGACCTTGATATCCACAACCGGGTAACCGGCCACCACTCCGGTTGACAGGGCTTCTTTCACCCCTTGCTCAACCGCCGGGATGTATTCCTTGGGGATAGCTCCCCCCACGATCTTGCTCTCAAACTCAAAACCTTTGCCTTTTTCCAGGGGTTCCACCTCCAGATGTACATCACCATACTGGCCGCGGCCACCGCTCTGGCGCACAAAACGCCCCTGCGCTTTGGCTGATCGAGTGATAGTTTCACGGTAAGCCACTTGGGGACGGCCCACATGCGCCTCTACCCTGAACTCCCGTTTCATCCGTTCCACCAATACCTCCAGATGGAGTTCACCCATCCCGGAGATTTGGGTTTGACCGGTATTTTCATCTGTTCTAACCTGGAAGGTGGGGTCTTCTTCGGCCAATTTTTGCAGAGCCAGAGAGAGTTTATCCTCGTCGGCCTTAGTCTTTGGCTCAATCGCCAGGCTGATGACAGGTTCGGGGAATTTAATCGACTCCATCACCACCGGGCGAGAGGGATCGGCCAAAGTTTCGCCGGTAAAGGTGTTCTTCAATCCAACCACGGCGGCAATATCACCGGCATAAACTGTTTTAAGCTCTTCGCGTTGATTCGCGTGCATCTGCAAAAGACGACCAATCCGTTCTTTTTTCCGCCGGGAGCTATTTTCTACCATCGTGCCAGAGTCAAGCGTGCCAGAGTAGACCCGCAGATAGGCCAGGCGGCCCACAAAAGGATCGGTCACAATCTTAAAAACCAGGGCCACAAAGGGGTCTTTTTCATCGGCAAAAACGGTCACTTCATGATCGGTGTAAGGATTGACCCCAATCTTGGGCGGCACATCCTTGGGCGAAGGCAAATAATTGACCACTGCATCCAGCAGCCGCTGTACCCCTTTGTTTTTTAAGGCCGAACCACACAAAACCGGCACAATATCACCGGCCACAGTGGCTACTCGCAGGGCGTGGATCAACTCCTCCGGGGTCACTTCCTGTCCATCCAGGTACTTTTCCATCAGAGCATCATCCGACTCAACCACTTTCTCGACCATAGCCTCATGCAAACGCTGCGCTTCAGGCAGCAAATCGGCCGGAATCGGGCTGGCCTCTGATTTAGTACCCAGGTCATCCAGATAATAAACAGCCTCCATTTTAATGAGGTCAATCACCCCTCGGAATTTATCTTCGGCGCCGATGGGCATCTGGATTGGCACAGGGTTAGCCTTTAACCGGTCAATAATCATTTGAACGGTACGCTCAAAACTGGCCCCAATTCGATCCATTTTGTTAACAAAGCAAATCCGGGGGACGCCAAAACGATCCGCCTGACGCCAGACCGTTTCAGATTGTGGTTCAACGCCGGCGACGGCATCAAAGACCACCACCCCACCATCCAACACCCGCAGCGAACGCTGAACCTCAGCCGTAAAATCAATATGGCCTGGAGTATCAATGATATTAATCTGATGGTTATTCCAAAAGCAGGTGGTAGCAGCGGCGGTAATGGTAATACCCCGCTCCTGTTCCTGATCCATCCAATCCATAGTGGCCGCGCCATCGTGAACTTCGCCAATCCGATGGATCTTGCGGGTATAGAACAAAATTCGTTCCGTTACAGTTGTTTTGCCGGCATCAATATGAGCTATGATACCGATATTGCGGGTACGCTCGAGTGGAAATTGGCGTGCCATAAATTACTACTCTCTTTCGCATATGTTTGAATCAGATGTCACGTGCGAACTGACCATCTCCATTGATTTTAAGCTGGACATCTGGTACGTTAACAACAAAAACACATCAAAAGTCCAAAACTCTCAAAAGTACGGATGAGCAAGAGTTTTGGACTTTACTCAATCTACTACTTGAATATTTACTTTTTGTACTACTTAATTTACCAACGATAGTGCGCAAAAGCCCGGTTGGCTTCAGCCATTTTGTGGGTATCTTCCCGCTTCTTAACGGTACTTCCCTGGTTATTGGCTGCATCCATAAATTCTGCCGCTAATTTTTCAGCCATTGACTTGCCGGCCCGACCGCGAGCCGTTTCAACCAACCAGCGAATGGCCAAACTTTGGCGGCGCTCTGGCCGCACTTCCAAAGGCACCTGGTAGGTGGCTCCCCCTACCCGGCGCGGGCGAACTTCAATCAGAGGGGTCGCATTCTTAACCGCCTGCTCAAAAACCTCGATGCCGGGCTTCTTGGCCCGCTCCGCCGCAATATCCAGGGCGTCATAAAAGATTGAAGCCGCCACAGTCTTTTTACCGTTTAGCATCAACTTATTGATAAAAGCAGCCACCAACGTACTGTTGTACTTCATATCAGGAGTGATCGCCCGCTTAACAGCTCGATTTCTTCTCGCCATAAGTTTCTCTCTTTACCTTAACTTACTTTTTAGCAGGAGTCTTACCGGCTTTAGGCCGTTTGGTACCATACTTGGAGCGCGCCCGGCGCTTCTTGTCTACACCGGTGCTGTCCAAAGCCCCACGCACGATGTGATAACGCACGCCCGGCAAATCTTTAACACGACCGCCGCGCACCAGCACCACAGAGTGCTCCTGTAAGCTGTGGCCTTCGCCTGGAATATACGCGGTTACTTCGATACCATTGGTCAAGCGTACCCGAGCAATCTTCCGCAAAGCCGAATTGGGCTTCTTGGGCGTCATGGTACGAACCTGGGTACAAACGCCGCGTTTTTTGGGAGGACCCACGGTAGGATTCAGCCCCCCCCTCCGGGCATTAAAATTAAACCCCCACGCCCGCCCCTTAGTTTTTGACCTCTTGAAGGTGCGACCTTTACGCACCAGTTGGTTTATCGTTGGCAAGGAAGCTCTCCTATCACTCAATAATATTACTAAAAACCGCTTGTTTTTAGTCAGTACACAAGGCCACCGAACCTGTTCTCGGTGGCCTTGTGAATTTATTTAATCTGTACTTATTTAGTGAGCCGAGAAAAGTTTCTTAATACTTTTCTCTTTTTATGGTAGGCCCACGTGCAACAAGAAGAAACTATAACACAGTTTGGTATGCTTGTCAAAAATCAATTTCTTTTTCGGCAAGAAGCGTCTCTTACCTACCGCTCGCCGCCGGGAATCCCCAGGCCCAGGCCCAACTTGGGCAGCCGCTCTTTCTGGT
>CAZDMM010000814.1:0-3753 GCA_964505845.1 uncultured Caldilineaceae bacterium | reverse complement strand
CCCACAGCAAATCCTGGTACTGCTCGTAACGAACCACGAAATGTACTTCACTGGGTAACATTAATCATACTCCTTCCGTAAAATTTAGTTAGATTTAACCGGGGCTGGCTCGTGCTCCGCGCCAGTTATATTTTTGCCTGCCTCAACCGGGGCGCCCGGTGTGTCTGAATTCTGAAGGCGCAGCATTGCTATCACGGCGACCAAAATCAAGGCCGCCCCGATCCACTGCCCAACAGCCAATCGTTCTCCCAAGAAGAGGTAAGCCCCGCCGACCGCAAAGATCGGGATAAGGTTGAGAAAAAGACCGGCCAGGCTGGCCGGTATCTTTTTGAGGCCAACAAGGTAAAACCAAAAGGCCAGGGCATAATAGACCAGGCCGGAAGCAATGGCCCACAGCCACGTTTCTGGGCTGATTGTGACCAGACCGGCCATGCCTCCCGCCTGTAATTCAAACGGCCAGATGAGGCCGGCCCAGACTAAGGCCGCCGTCTGTTGCAGCGCCACCAGCAGCACCGGGTCGAGCCTGGTCACTACCCGGCGGGTCAGAATGGTGTAAAGTGCGCAGCAGGAGACGCCGAGCAGGGTGAGGAGATTACCGACCAGAGAACCGCCGCTTGAACCTACCCCGATCACCAACAAGACGCCCAGCAGGGCCGCTAACGAACAAGCCACCAGCGAGCCGGTCAAGCGCTCGCGCAGAATGAGCCAGGCCAGCCCCAAAATCAGGAGCGGTTCCGCTGCCCAGAGCAGGGCCGACATGCTGGCCGTGGTCAGCGTCAACCCCAGCAAACTGAAGGTATAGGCCAGACCGGGGTTGAGCAGGCCAATCAAAGCCAGCCAAAGGGTCTCCCGTCGCAGTGGCAGGGGAGTGCGCTGTACAGCAATGACAGTCCAGAGGAACACCAAACTGGCGATCAGTTGAATCACCAGGAGGGTGAGGGGCAGAACATAACCCAAGACGCCTTTGCTCATCACGGTTCCCGCGCCCCAGCAGGCGGCGGCCAGGGTCATGGCCAGAGCGAACCCTCCGCTGGAAAGACTTTTGACCATTCCTTGATGGCCTTTGGCTAAAGTTTGGTTCATCTGCCCTGCTCCTTTGCATCGTAAAAAACCGATAAGAATTGGGAAAATTTACGGATCAGCTTATCGGTATAATCCCTTCCACTGATCCGTCGCCGGCTAAAAAATCTCGCCCACCCTGGCTTTGAACCAGGCAATATTCTCTTCGTTCAGCCAGTAGCAGACGGCCGGCCCTTCGGTAACGCCGCTAATCCAGCCGGCCTCTCGCAGCACCTTCAAATGCTGCGAGACCGTTGCCTGGGCGATGGGCAAAAATTCAACGATGTCGCCGGTGATGCAGCCGGGGCGTGTGACCAGGAACTTCATAATTTCAAAGCGAATGGGATTGCCCAAGGCTTTGAACATCGTTACCAGGCGTTCCTGCTCTGCCCCGGAAATATCCAGGGTGCAGCAGGGCGGGGGAATGGTTATGGGTTCACGGGTGAGAGTCATCATGTTTCAAATCCGTTTATCGTATTTTTACGATATATAGTATAAACCACGATAACCAGTTTGTCAAGCCCTAATTTTCCGGCTCTTTACTCTCGTAAAGGATAATCTTCACAAAATCTACACATAACCCTCAAACAAAATTTATAGAAATTTGGGACAATAAGGATGTAATCCTTAACCATACGAACCAAATTTTCGATAAAGGAGAAATACAATGAGTAACTTAAAGCGACGGTATTCAATTGCCATCGTGAGTGGATTAGCCCTGCTGCTGGTCGGTATCCTGGCAACAAGCCCAGCTCTGGCCCAAGGGCCTGGCTGGATGGGCGGCCCCGGTTGGATGAGAGGCAATACCCAGGGCTACACCGGGACAACTTCCTACGGCCCTGGCAGCATGATGAGGGGAGGAATGATGCACGGCGGCATGATGGGCGGCCCCGGCTGGATGATGGGCAACACTCAAGCCTATACGGGAACATCCCCCTACGGTCCCGGTTGGATGACGGGCGGGATGATGAATGGCATGATGGGCGGGATGACGGTGAACAGTAACAGCCCTTTCTTCACCGTTAAGCCGCTGACCCTGGCCGAAGCCACTGACATCCTCAACGCCTACCTGGCCAACCTGAACGACAGTAACCTGGCCGTGGACGAAGTGATGATCTTCGACAACCAAGCCTATGCCGAGATTGTTGAGAAAGATACCGGTATTGGCGTGATGGAAGTGCTGGTTGATCCAACCACCCAAGCCGTCTATCCAGAGATGGGGCCAAACATGATGTGGAACCTCAAGTATGGCATGATGTCCGGCTTTGGCGGCTACGGTATGATGAGGAGGATGATGGGCAATGTTAATCCGGCAGATATTTCTGCCCGGATGCCGATCACCCCGGAAAATGCCGTTGAGACGGCCCAAACATACCTGGATACCTATTTCCCGGCAGCAAGCCTGACGGTGGCGCAAAAAGCTGATCGTTTCTACGGCTATTACACCCTCCATGTTACCAAAGATGGTCAAACTTCTGGAATGCTCAGCGTGAACGGCTATACCGGGCAGGTCTTCCCCCACACCTGGCACGGCAAGTTCCTGGAAATGAGTGGGGAGTGATCCAATTTTTGCGCGCTGAGATAAATGAGGGAAAATATCATTCAGGAATAAATCCGATGAAAACTACAAACTGGACGAAAGTCTTGATGATTAGCAGTATCAGTCTGTTTGCATTGGCGTTGGTTTTGAATCTGTTTGCGCCGCTATTATGGCGGCAGTTTGGTGGTGGAGCGTATGCTTATCCTTCCGGCTATCAAGGTTGGGGGATGATGGGCTACCACTCTTCCTTCTGGGGGCCAGGCATACTCATCGGCTGGTTGTTCCCCCTGGGCCTGTTGGCCTTACTGATAGCCGGGATTGTTTGGCTGGTTCAAGTTGTGACCCGCAGCAGCGCTCCGGTTGCGGCCAACTTACCCATCCGCGCCTGCCCCAACTGCGGCCAAGCGGCCCAGGCCGATTGGCGCAACTGTCCCTACTGCGCCACGCCTCTCATCCAGACCCAGACTTCTTAATTTGGAATAGCAGGATGGCCAAGAAGGTTCTGATCATCGAAGACGAAGTCAAGCTAATACGCACCGTGCGGCTCTACCTGGAGCAGGCCGGTTACAACGTGGTCTGGGCTGAGGACGGCCGGCAGGGTTTGGCCGCCTTCCGTACCGAAAAACCGGCGCTGGTGCTGCTGGATCTGAACCTGCCTGGCGAGTTGGACGGCCTGGATGCCTGCCGGACCCTGCGGCGCGAGTCGAATGTGCCGATCATCATGCTCACTGCTCGCAGCGAGGAAACTGACCGGCTCATCGGCCTGGAGTTGGGGGCCGACGATTACATTACCAAGCCTTTCTCCCCCCGCGAGGTCGTCGCCCGCGTGCGAGCCGTGCTGCGCCGGGTCGAGCAGCCGGAAACCGTGCCGGAAATCATCACCGCGTCCGATCTTCAAATTGACCTGATGCGGCACACTGTCACGGTTGCCGGCCGGCCGGTCGAGTTGACTACCAGCGAATTTGAGCTGCTGGCGGCGTTGGCCCGTTATCCGGGCCGGGCTTTTACCCGCGCCCAACTGCTCGAACAAACCCAGGGGTCAGTTTATGAAGGTTACGAGCGGACCATTGACCAGCACATCAAGAATCTGCGACAGAAACTCGAAGCCGATCCCCGCCAGCCGCGCTATGTCCTCACGGTTCACGGCGTCGGTT
>CAZDMM010000813.1:0-3756 GCA_964505845.1 uncultured Caldilineaceae bacterium | reverse complement strand
GCTCGCAGTTTACAGAATCCTAAAGACGTGTGTACAATAAACGTAGCCGCTAGACTGTCTCGTTTGGCGGGTTAGCCGTATTTAGGTGTTCCCAGCACCTGGGGGCCGGTGCGTTGTCTATTGGTTGGCGCAATGATATGCCGTCTGCGGAATCTTTGTCAAAAATCTGTGAGGTTTTGATTTGGCGGGCGGTATCAAAGTAAGCAATAAAAAGAGGTTGCCATGAACCAAGAAAAAATTTGGCGTGAATTTGCCGCTTTACCCCCCGAAGCCCAGCAACTTGTCGTTGATTTCATTGCTTTTTTGAGAACCCGCTCTAAACAGGCGCGTTCCGGTAAAAAAGTAAAGCCGGCCGGTAACTTGACCGATGAAGCGTTCATTGGTATCTGGCGTGATCGCACCGATATGCAGGATAGCAGCGCGTGGGTTCGCCATGTTCGGGAGCGTGAATGGGTAAGGGTTCATGACTGATCTGGTACTTATTGATACTGACGTGTTGGTTGATGTTGGCCGCAACATAGCCGAGGCCATTACTTGTTTACAACAAATTGAGCAACAAGCATCTCCGGCGATAAGTGTTGTTACACAGATGGAGCTAATGATTGGTTGTCGGGATAAAGCAGAACTTCGTACCGTAGAACGTTTCTTACAGCGATTCCAAACTGTCAAACTGAATGAGACCATCTCTGATATGGCCGTTGATTTATTACGCCGTTACCGTTTGAGCCACGGCTTACTGATAGCGGATGCACTCATTGCCGCTACGGCTATGTCTTTAGATAAGCCTCTCGTTACAAAGAATCAACGGGATTATAGATTTATTGCAGGGTTACGCTTACTTGCCTACCCAAAGCCGTTTGCTCCTTAACTTTCAGCCCAGAACGCGGCCTAACCACCGCTTCTACCTCAATAATAGGATCACCCATGCAACATCTCCACCTCACCATAACCTCATACCGATTCATCGCCCGGCTGGAAACCGAAGTCGCGCCGGCCACCTGTGCCGCCACCGCCAAAAGCTGATCCACGGTACAAGGTCAAAGATGGCCGCTCGCAGTTTACAGAATCCTAAAGAATTAGGTAAAATAACTACTCCTACTGTCTTTTAGCCTTATGGATTTCGAGATAGTCGGTAAAATCACCGATATTGAAACCATCGCCGTGACTACCGCGATTCGGGAACTGCCTTCCCTCCAACAACGTTTTGGCCGGGGACGCTGGCGAAAACTTAAGGGCGTAGCAACGGTCAGGCTGTCCGATGGAACAACCCGGCTGGCTGAAATACACTGGTATGAAGCGCACGGGATTGGCAAAAAGCGCATGAAAATTAAAAGGTATTTGGACTAAAAATCATGGAAAATCAAAACCCAAATTTACGTTTTGCCGTTTGCATCAATGATGGCGGGTATAGCGACGATTTAAAGGTACGCACCGTTTACCGGGTTTTGCCGGATGAGTCGGCGGCTAAGAGCAACTATTTAAGAATCATTGACGAGACGGGTGAAGATTATCTGTATCCGGCCAATTATTTTGTGCTAATTGAAGTCCCCCCGGAGGCCGAGGAGATTTTATTGCTTACCCTGCAAGGGAGTGAAGCGACCCCCGTGTAAACGTAGGAGCAGAATTGCCTCATCTCCACATCATTATAGCCTCATACCACTTCCTCGCCCGGCTGGAAGCGGAAGCGGCGCCGGCCACCTGTGCCGCCTTCAGCCGGTTGTTACCTTACCACCAAAAGCTCATCCACGCCCGCTGGAGCGGCGAAGCCTGCTGGGTGCCGTTGGGCGATTTCAAGCTGGAGGTCGGCTTTGAGAATCACACCAGCTACCCCGCCCCCGGCCAAATCCTCTTTTATCCCGGCGGCTACAGTGAAACCGAAATCTTATTACCTTACGGGCCGACTCGCTTTGCCAGCAAGCTGGGCCAACTCGCCGGCAACCATTTTCTGACGATTATCGAGGGGCGAGAAGCCCTGGCCGAGGTCGGGCGGTTGGTGCTGTGGCAGGGGGCGCAGGATATTCTGTTTGAGGGGGGATGATGAAGATCAAATTTTTTACCACCGGCGGGACGATTGACAAGGTCTACTTTGACGCCCGCAGTGAGTACCAGGTGGGCGCGCCACAGGTCACAGAAATCCTCAAGGAGGCCAACGTGGCCTTTGAATACGAGGTGGCCTCTATTTTGCAGAAGGACAGTTTGGATATGACCGACGAGGATCGCCAGGTGATTCGGGAGGCGGTGGCCGCGGAGCAGTGCGAGCGCATCATCATCACCCACGGCACCGATACGATGGTGGAGACGGCGAAATGCTTGTTGGGGCTGGCCGATAAAACCATCGTTTTTACCGGGGCCATGGAACCGGCTCGCTCTCGCTACACCGACGCCACCTTCAACGTGGGCTGCGCCATCGGCGCGGCGCAAACTCTGCCGCCGGGGGTGTATATCGCCATGAATGGCCGGGTCTACCCCGCCGAGCGGGTCAGAAAGAATTACGAGACGCGGCGGTTTGAGGAGGCATAGGGGTAATGGATCAAGAGGATGAGTATACTCCCTACGCACCACGCACTAAAATGTAGTGCGTGGTGCGTGGTGCGTAGGGGACGGCTTTGGAACGCAAACCTATTTTTTGAACACTGCCTGATACACCCGCTCGATTTCCGCGGCGTGGGCGGCCAGGGTGAGGGGAGG
Organism: uncultured Caldilineaceae bacterium; assembly: GCA_964505845.1. Lineage (GTDB taxonomy): Bacteria > Chloroflexota > Anaerolineae > 4572-78 > J111 > DSQQ01. The sequence continues at coordinate 1,068 of CAZDMM010000813.1, read as the reverse complement.
TTGAATATTGGCCTGGAGCCGGGGCAGCAGGTGAGGCTCATGGGCCAGGCGCTGGATGGCCTCGCGCCAGGCAGCCACATCGCCGGGTGTGACCAGCAGCCCGTCCACCTCGTGCCGCACTCGATCCGCCAGCGGCCCCAAACGAGAGGCCAGCACCGGCGCGCCGGCGGCAAACGCCTCAGAAACGATAAAGGAAAAGGTTTCGTACCACAGAGAGGGCACAACTACCGCGTCGGCCTGAGCCAGGGTGGCCCACACCTCGGCCCGGCTCAGTTGGCCCAAAAAGCGCACCTGGGGCGAAGCCTGGGCCTTGAGCGCCGCCACATAGGCCGGATCGGCCGTTTCATCCCCGGCAATCCACAGTTCGACCCCCTGGCCCACCTCCCCAAACGCCTCCACCACCGTATGCACCCCTTTTTGCCAGGTTAACCCGCCGATATAAACCAGGCGCAGCTGCCGGTTCGATAGGCGGGCCGGGCGCGGCGGCAGGTCGGGCCTGTCTAAACCGTGCGGAATGACCACCAGCCGGTCAGCGGGCGCGCCGTGGCCGGCATACCACTGGCGGACAAACTCGGTGGGGGCGATGAGCCGCCCGGCGGCCTGCAGCACTCGTCGCAGCAGGTAATTGCGCCAGGTTAGCACTCCGGCCAGAGGCGGCGCTAAAGGCCAGGCGTGCGGACGTCCGGCGCGGGCCAGGGCGCAGCGGGCGCAGTTGAAACCGGCTTGCGGGCCGGCGCAGAGCTGCCCGCTGTAGTTGGTCAGCAGTTGGGCGTTGGCGCACACCCACCAATAATCGTGCAGGGTGATGACAAAGGGTAGTCCGGCTTCCCGGATGCGCTTGACCAGGGCCGCCGGCAGCCCCATCAAATGTTGGAGGTGGATTATATCGGGCTGCGTCTGCCTCAACACCTGGGCAAACGCCTGCTGCATGGGCCGCTCGCCAAAGGTCGCCAAAAAACGCCGGTTGGGGGTGACATCCCCCGCCTGGGCCGCCCAAATCTGGGAGCCGTGCTCGTCGGTGCGGTTTTCCAAACCGGTTCCGAGACCGCTGCGGCGGTAAAAAATAAC
>CAZDMM010000812.1:0-3768 GCA_964505845.1 uncultured Caldilineaceae bacterium | reverse complement strand
GAGTTGCAATTGGGGTAGTAAAGCCCCTTGTGGGCGTTTGTAAAGCCTAAAACGGACACAAGGCCCTATACTACAACTCAAATTGGTCACACCCAAATCATTTTAATACCCCGCAGGTCTGGCCCAGATTTTAGCGGGTGGAATTAATTCCGCACTCCTAAAATCTGGGATGCATCCTGCCAGGCCGAGCAGGGTTGCTTGGTACCATAGGTTGGGATTATACTTCACCCCCAGTAGCTGGAAGTTGCTTTGGCCGCACTTGCACAGGGGGGAATATGATTACCAAACTGTTTTGTCGCACACGCCGCTTGGCCTTGCTGCTCACGGGTCTGGCGGCCATCGTTCTGGCTGGGGTGCGGTTGGCTCCGGCGGGACAGGCCGCCCCGGTGGTCTACCTGCGCCTCAACCAGGTGGGCTATCTACCCACCGAGCCAAAAATAGCCTTTGCCCTGACCAATCAAAACTTCAGCGGTCAAACCTTTCAGGTGGTCACAGCCGTTGGAGCGGCTCCTGTCTTCACCGGCCCGGTTGGGGCGGATGGGGCGGCCCAGCGGGCGGCAACTTTAGCCACCTGTATGCGCTAAATTTTAGCCAGCTTATCACCAGCGGCCTCTATCGCCTGCGGCTGGGCAGCGATACCTCGCCCGCTTTTTCTATTGATACCACTGCCTATGCCGGCGTCCTCTCACCCACCCTGCAATTCTTCCGGGTGCAGCGCTGCGGCCAAACCGACCCGCTCTGGCACGGCGCTTGCCACTTGACCGATGGGGTGATTGCCAGCGGAACCTTGGGCGGCACGCATGTTAACGTGGATGGCGGCTGGCACGACGCCGGCGACTACCTCAAGTTTGTGACCACCTCCAGTTTTGCCACCCTGCTGATGCTCCATGCCTACCAGCGCCATCCCGAAGTTTTTGCCGATACCGACCGCAACGATACCCCCGATGTACTGGACGAAGCCCGCCTGGGGCTGGATTGGCTGCTCAAAATGTGGGACTCTTCTCATCAGGTGTTGTACTATCAGGTGGGCGACTATCTTGACCACGAGCGGGGGTGGCGTATGCCCGAAGGCGATGACGCCGCTTATCCCGCCCGCCCGGTGTGGCCCTGCGAGCCGGGCAAAGGGGCCAACGTGGCCGGCAAGACGGCAGCGGCGCTGGCGCTGGCCGCCACGCTGTGGAATGACTCCGGCCGCCCCTACTATAATCCCACCCTGGCGGCCCGGTATCTGGCCGCCGCCCGGCAACTTTATGCTTACGGCCAGGCTCGCCCGGCAGTTCAACCCAGCACCGGCGATCCCATTGGTAACTTTATCTTTTATGATGAGAACGGCTGGCAAGATAAAATGACCCTGGCTGCCGCCGAGATCTATCGGGCTACCGGCGACCCGGCTTATCTGAATGAAGCTCGCGCCTATGCCCAAAGCGCCGGCAGCGTGGGAATTTTCAACTGGGGCGAGAACGGCGCGCTGGCCCATTATGAGTTGGCCCGGCTTGACCCCGGCTACCTGCCTACCGCTGCCGCTTTCTTGCAAGAAGACCTGGCAGCCTACCAGACCCAGGCCGACAGCACGCGTTTTGGGGTAGCGGTCAGCCCCTTTTATTGGGGTTCGGCGGAGGATATGATGGGGGCGGGGCTGACGGCGCTGTGGTATGAGGATTTGACCGGCGATACCACCTATCGGGCCATGGCCCAGGCGCAGCGTGATTATCTGTTGGGTGGCAATCCCTGGGGCGTAACCTTTGTCAATAGTGTGGGCGCGGCCTGGCCGCATCATCCCCACCACCAGGTAGCCAACCTGACCGGCTCTGAGTTGATCGGTTTTTGGGATGAGGGGCCGGTTCCTCGAACAACCTTTCAGGATCAGGCTATTACCCTGAGCAGCCCAGATATTTACGCCCTGTTCCAATCGGATGAGGCGGTTTACCACGATGATGTGGAGGATTACGTGACCAACGAGCCGACCATCTCTATGAACGCGGTCGGCCTGGCTCTCACCTCCTGGTACGCTTCGGCTGTAAGCATGACCGCCTTCCACAAAATCTATTTACCGCTGATTGTCAAGCCGGTGTAATCATTTACTCGCCATGCCCTTTGAAGCTACTTTCACCATCACCCTACTCCTGGCCACCCTGGTGGTGCTGGCCGCCCAATGGCTGCGGGCCGATTTGACCGCCCTGCTGGTGCTGTTGCTGCTCATTGCCGGCGACATTCTCAGCCCCGTCGAAGCCTTTAGCGCCTTTGGCCAGCCGGTTATTTTAATTGTGGCCAGCGTTTTTGTGATCGGGGCGGCCTTGTTTGAAACGGGGGTGGCTACCCTCATCGCCAACCAGATTTTGCGGGTTGGCGGCCGGGGTGAAACCAGGATATTGGTCATCATCATCCTCTCGGCGGCGGGGCTAACCGCTTTTTTGGACGGTTTATTGGTGGTGGCTCTGCTCATGCCGGCGGTGCTGCGGGTGGCCCGGCAGGCCAAAATTGCCCCCTCGCGGCTGCTCATGCCCCTGGCCATGACGGCCACCATCGGCAACCAACTGACCCTGATCGGCACGGCCTCTAATCTGGTGGTCAGCGATATTCTGGCGGCCGGCGGCCACCCTGCCCTGGGGTTGTTTACGCTGACCCCTTACGGCGTGGTTTCGGTGGGCCTGCTGCTGCTGTGGTTTGTGGGGCCAGGCCGCCGCTTTCTGCGTCGGGAACTGCTGCCGGAACCGGCCCTGCCTTCCCTGGCAGAGGTGCAGCAGAGCTACCAACTGGATAACCTGCTGTACCGGCTGCGCGTCCGCTCTACCTCTGATTTGATTGCCAGGCCGCTCCAGGCCAGCGGCACACTGCCGGCCTTTAAGCTCAACGTTATCGCGGTACAGCCGCCCGGCGGCAGGCTGCAGCCGGCTACCCCGGATTGGGTGCTGGAACAGGATGACCTTTTGATTGTTGAAGGCGACCGGGGGCGGATTTTGCAGGCGGCCAGCCTGCACGGGCTAGAGCCCAGGGGTACGGTAGAACTGGATGAATTCAACCGGTTGGAACAAGAAACGCTGCGGCTGGCCGAGGTGATGGTGCCGTTCCGTTCCCCGCTGGTGGGCCAAAGTTTAACCCAAATTGACTTTCGCCGCCGCTACGGGCTGAACATCCTGGCGGTTCACCGGCAGGGGCAGGCCCTGCGGGATGAGCTGTCCACACTGGTGTTGGCGGTGGGCGATACGCTGCTGGTGCAAGGCCCCTTAGCCGCAATTCGGGCGGTGGGCCAGGATTTGAGCCTGGTGCTCATGACCGACCTGGGGCCTCAACCGGGCGACCGGGTGACTGCCAAAGCCAAATTGACCCTGGCTGTTTTGGCGGCCATGCTGCTCTTGGTGATGAGCGGGGCGGCCTCGTTGGCTGCGGCCAGCGTGGGGGCCGCCGTCGCGCTGGTGTTGGCCGGCTGTCTCACCCCGGAGCGGGCTTACCAAAGCATCAATGTCAGTTTGCTGGTTTTGATCGGCGGCATGCTGCCCCTAAGTACCGCCCTGCAAAAAACAGGCGCGGCCCAGATGATTGCCCAGGGAATTGTCAGCCTGAGCCAGAATTTAGGCGGAGTTGGCTCGCTGGTCATCCTGTACCTGCTGGCGGCGGTCATCACTCAGGTGACCGGTGGGGCCGTGACCGCCGCTTTGTTTACCCCTATTGCCATCGGCCTGGCCGTGGCCCAGGGCTTGCCGCCCCAAGCCTTTGCCGTTGCCATCGCTTTTGCGGCCATGGCCGGTTACGGTACCCCCATCACCGACG
>CAZDMM010000811.1:0-3768 GCA_964505845.1 uncultured Caldilineaceae bacterium | reverse complement strand
GCGGCCCTGGATACCGACCTGGAGTGGGTCAAAACTCACACCCGCCTGCTGGTGCGGGCGGTGGAGTGGGAGCAGGAACAGGGCAACCCCAGCTTTTTGCTGCGCGGTGACGACCTGAAAAAGGCCGAAATCGCCGTGGCCCAGGCCGATAAAAACCCCGCCCCTACCCCCCTCCAAAAGCAGTACCTGCTGGCCAGCCGGCAGAACGCCATGTTGCGCCAGCGGCGTATCTTCATCGCTGTGACCATCGCTTTGGTGCTCTCCATGGCGCTGGCGGTGCTGGCCTACACCCAATATTTAGAAGCCAATCGCCAAAAACAAATCGCCCAGAACAAAGCCCAAATTGCCCTGTCGCGCCAGTTGGCCGCCCAATCGGTGGCTTACTCAGACCAGCAGTTGGATTTGGCCCTGCTGCTCAACCTGGAAGCCGGCCGCATCGCCGCCGCCGCCGAAGACGGCGGTAGCCAGGTGGATGTGCTGACCGGCTTCAACTACAGCCCGCTCCTGTCAACCTTTTTTCACGGCCACACCGATTTGGTGACCACCCTGGCCTTTAGCCCCGACGGGACGGTGCTGGCTTCGGGCAGCCGCGACCGCACCCTGCGCCTGTGGGACGTAGCCTCGGGCCGGCAGCTTGGCCCGCCCCTGGCCACCGAAGGCCACTGGATTTCGGCGGTGGCCTTTAGCCCTGATGGTCAACTGCTGGCCTCCGGCGACGACGAGAACAACATCCGCCTGTGGAATATGGCCACCCGCCGGCAGCGCGGCCCGGCCCTGAGCGGCCACGCCGACTCGGTCTGCGCGGTGGCCTTTAGCCCCGACGGCAAAGTGCTGGCCTCCGGCAGCGCGGACAAAACCGTGATTTTGTGGGAGGCGGCAAGCGGCCGGCCGCTCTACCCGCCGCTGCAAGGGCACGCCAAAGAAGTCTGCCAACTGCAATTCAGCCCGGATGGGCAAACCCTGTTGAGCGGCAGCACCGACAACACCCTGCGGCGCTGGAACGTCGCCACCGGCCAGCCTGAGCCGTCCCCGGTTCACGCCAACCTGAAGGGCCTGTGGTGGTGGCTGGCCTTTAGCCCCCCGGCGCCGGGCGGCCAGGATAATCTCATAGCTGCTTCCGGCGGCGACAACGGCGTGATCATGCTGTGGGATACTCGCACCGGCCAGCCCATCGGCGACCCGTTGATTGGCCACACTGCCTCGGTTTATCGCCTGGTTTTCAGCCCCAATGGCCGCATCCTGGCCTCCACCGGCGATGATAAAAAGATTATGCTGTGGGATACCCGCAGCGGCCGGCTGTTGAGTCCCCCCCTGAGCGGCCATACCAGTTGGGTGCGGCCGCTGGCCTTTAGCCCCGATGGCCGCAAACTGGCTTCGGGCGGGGCCGATAACCGGATCATCCTGTGGGACGTGGCGGCCGAACATTTTTTGGTTGGGCATACCAACTGGGTTTATGCCGTAGCCTTCAGCCCGGATGGGCAAACCCTGGCCTCGGCCAGCTTTGACCGCTCGGTGCGGCTGTGGGACCTGGCGGCCCGCCGTTCCACCCAAAATCAAACGGTGCATGATGACATTTTAAGCGGCCACACCAGGCCGGTGCGGGCCGTAGCCTACAGCCCCGACGGTAAATTCATCGCCTCCGGCAGTGAGGATAAAACCATTATGCTGTGGGACGCCCAGACCCGCCAACCCCTGGGCGCGCCCCTCACCGGGCATACCGACCGGCTCAAAAGCCTGGTTTTTACGCCCGACAGCCGTACCCTGGTCTCTGCCAGCGCCGACGGCCTCATTAAGCTGTGGGATGTGGCGACTCGCCGGCCCCTGGGCGATTTTCCCATCCGGCACACCAACGAGCTGAACTCGCTGGCCCTCAGCCCCGACGGCAAGCTGCTGGCTTCGGCCAGTGACGATAAAACCATTATCTTGTGGGATATGGCCGCCCGGCAGCCGCTGGGCGCGCCTCTAACCGGGCACCAGGATTGGGTCAACAGCTTGGCCTTTAGCCCGGATGGCGCGCTGCTGGCCTCCGGCAGCGCCGATAACACCATCATCCTGTGGGACGTGGCGACCCGGCAGCCCATCGCTCCGCTGCTCACCGGGCATACCAACCGCATTTGGAGCGTGGCCTTTAGCCCCGACGGTAAATTACTGGCCTCCGGCAGCGCCGATAACACCATCATCCTGTGGGACGTGGCGACCCGGCAGCCGATCGGCCCGCCGCTCACCGGCCACGTTAACCTGGTGCGCGGGCTGGCCTTTAGCCCCGACGGGCAAACCCTGGCCTCGGCCAGCGCCGACAACACCATCATGCTGTGGCAGGTTAACCTGGAGCCGTGGCCCGGCCGGGCCTGCCGCATTGCCAACCGCAACCTTACCCCCGTAGAGTGGGCATCGTTTGTGGGGCCGGATGACCCTTACCATCAGTCCTGCCCTGATTTGCCCGTCTTAGACGACAATTCTAAACTATCTGCTACCCGATGAAATTTAGACCTTATGCTTGAAATGACCAAAATCCACGATTTGCGCTCTTTTATAGAGGTATTGGAGCAGGCCGGGCAGCTTGTCCGTATCAAACAACCCGTCAACCTGGTTCACGAACTGGCCGATATAACGGCCACGTTAGACCGCAACGGGGGGGGCGCGCCCTTGTTTGAGCATGTAGCCGGGGCTGCGTGGCCCATTTTTGCCAGTGGGGTGGCTAACCAGAAGCGGGCGGCTCTGGCCCTGGGCTGCACCGAGGCTGAGGTGACAGAGGTGATGGGCCGGGTATTGGAGCCGCAAAACGGGATTGCGCCGGTGCGGGGGGTCGAAGCCAGGTGGAAAGCCAACGTGCAAACCGGCGACGCCATTGATGCGCGCACGCTGCCTATCCCCACCCACTCCCGCGGCGACGGCGGCCCTTTTATTACCGGCGGGGTGATTGTCAGCAAAGACCCGGTGACTGGCCGGGGCAACCTGTCCTATAATCGCATGCTTTGTACCGGGCCGCGCAGCTTTGGCTTTAACGTTAACGAGTGGCGGCATGTGCGGGCTTTTATGGAAGGCCGGCCCAACCCGGCTGCGCCGTTTCCCATCGCCATTGCCATTGGCCTGGACCCGGCCATTATGATTGCGGCCGGCGTCCGCACCGAGGTAGATGAGCTGACCATCGCCGGGGCCATTCGCGGGGAGGGGGCGCCGGTGAGCCGGGGCGTCACCGTAGATGTTGACATCCCGGCCGAGGCGGAAATAGTAATTGAAGGGTATGTTCACCCGCAGGAGAAAAGCGGCGAGGGGCCGCTGGCCGAGTTTCACGGCTACTATGGCGAAATCTGGCCGAGTCCCACCTTTGAAGTTACTGCACTCTGCTGGCGGGACAGGCCCATCTTCCAAACCATCATTCCCGGCTGGTACGAGCATATTTACATCGGCAACGTGCTGCCGCGTGAGCCGCTACTGCTGCGCTTTGTGCGCCACATCAGCAAGGACGTGGCGGTGCATATTCCTCCTTACAGCAACGGCTTCTCGGCCATTGTGCAGTTGAAAAAGAGCAATCCCGGCCAGCCCAAAAATGTGGCGTTGGCTGCGCTGGCAGCTCACATCAACATCAAGCAGGTGATTGTGGTAGACCCGGATATTAACATTTACGACCCGGCGGATGTGTTATGGGCCTTAACCAACCGGGTGGATTGGAGCCTGGACACCTTCATCGTGCCGCGCTCGCAGGGGCATGAGATGGACCCCACCGCTGATGCGCGCGGCGTCCACACCAAAATTGGCATTGACGCC
>CAZDMM010000810.1:0-3769 GCA_964505845.1 uncultured Caldilineaceae bacterium | reverse complement strand
GCTCCAACACCCGGCCCTCAAGCCGCTGCTCGAACAAGCCGCCGACTGAATAAGCTACCCAATAGTGAAAATAGGGGTCCACAGATAAACACAGATGAACGCAGATTTTCTAATTTTATCTTCTTCATCTGTGTCTATCTGTGTAATCTGTGGACTATTATTGAAGGAGAGAAACCGTGACGACAGAAACAAACATCACACTCCAGTTGAACGACATCCAGGCCGGCGCTCTACGGCGGCGGCCCACACCCTACGTCGGGGCCTATTTCTTATTGCGCATTGACGAGCGGCAGGCCGGGCGGGAATTCCTGCGCCGGCTCATTCCGGCCCTCGCCTCCGCCGCCGATCCTGAACAGCCGGCCTGGCTGGCCGCCTCGCTCACCTTCCAGGGCCTCAGAGCTTTGGGTGTGCCACAGGACTCGCTTGCCAGCTTTTCGCCTGAGTTTCAGCAGGGCATGGCCGCCCGCGCCGCCGAGTTTGGCGATAGTGGCGAAAGCGCCCCCGACCAGTGGGAGCAGCCGCTCGGCTCGCCCGAAGTCCACCTCGTCCTGGCGGCCATCGCCCCCAACGCAGCCCAGTTTGAGCTGATCCTGGGCCGCGCCCGCGAGATCTTCCACGATCTGCCCGGCGTCACTCTGATCTGGCGGCAGGATGTCGCCTCCTTGTCCACCGAGCGAGACCCGTTCGGCTTCAAGGATGGTATCGGCCAGCCGGCCGTCGAGGGCACGGACATTCCCGGCAGCAATCCCCACGAAGCCCCGCTCAAGGCCGGTGAATTCATCCTGGGCTACCAGGACGAAACCGGCGATGTGTCGCCAGTGCCTCAACCCGAGGTGTTGGGGCGCAACGGGACTTATATGGTCTTCCGCAAGCTGCACACGCGGGTGGCCGCTTTCCGGCAGTATGTACGCGAGCGGGCTACCAGTCCGGCTGACGAAGAACTGCTGGCCGCCAAGATTGTGGGGCGGTGGCGCAGCGGCGCGCCCCTGGCCCTGGCCCCGGAGCGCGATGATCCCGAATTGGCGGCCGACCCGCACCGGAACAACGCTTTTCTCTACGGCGACGACCCGCGCGGTCTCAAATGCCCGTTCGGTTCGCACATCCGGCGGATGCATCCCCGCGACTCGGTCGTCGTCGGCGAGGTGCGGCTGCACCGCATGCTCCGGCGCGGCACCAGCTACGGCCCGCCGCTGCCGGAAGGTGGTTTGGAGGACGACGGGGCGGATCGCGGCATTATGTTCGCTTTCATTGGGGCGCACATCGCCCGGCAGTTTGAGTTCGTCCAGGCCCAGTGGGTTAACGATGGCAAATTTATCGGCGCGCCCGCCGAGAAAGACCCGTTCATCGGCCCCAACGACGGCAGCGGTCAATTCACCATCCCGCAGCAGCCCATCCGGCGGAAGCTGCAAGGCCTGCCCTCCTTCGTGGTCAACCGCGGCGGTGAATACTGCTTCATGCCCAGCCTATCCGCCCTGCGCTGGCTGGCTAACCTGGACGTGTGAGTTGTAAAACTCACTGCGCATGTCACCAATAAATAAGTGATAGGGGTCAATCCCTGTCTACTGTCTACCGTTCACCGTTTACTTTTTTCGAGGAGGCTACCATGTCAGACCATTTTTCCGGCCCGCGGGCCACGGCTGGTCCCGCGGCTGATATTGCCGATCTGTATGTTTTTCCCAGTCCCCAGCGGCCCGGCCACCTGGTGCTGGTGATGACCGTTTTTCCGGCAGCCATGCCCGGCACCTTCTTTTCCGATGGGATTATCTACCGCTTCCGGCTCCGGCCGGTCTCTCCGACTTCCACCGGAGCCAGGCTGAAATTCGAGTTCAGCCAAACCGAATATGCGTTCAGTTGCACCTTTGCTGCTCCGGCCAAGTCTGAAGGCGGAGAGGCTCTGATCCAGACGGGCGTCTGTACCACTCCGGCCGGCAAGGCCATCCCTTTCCAGGTCAACGACGAGTTGGGTACGGCAGCGGAGGGCCTGCGGGTCTTTGCCGGGCTGCGCCTGGACCCCTTCTTTATTGATCTGCCGGGCGTGCAGGCTACCGAAAAGCTGCGCCGGCTGGCCTTCAAAACCCAGGGGACCAACGTGCTTGAAGGTCAAAATGTCTTGAGTATCGTGATCGAAGCCGAGATTGCGGCGGTATTTGACCCGGCGCACGGCCCCCTCTTCGCTGTTGCCGCTGAAACCTTGACCGCCGGCAAAATCCCGATCCGTCTGGAGCGCGTGGGCCGGCCGGAACTGAAGAACGTCGTCCTGTCGTCAAAAGAGTTCGACCCGGTGAACCGCGACCTGGAAATTCGGGACTTATACAACCTGGAAGACCCCTTCCACCTGGGCCGGGAGTACGCCGGGGCCTATCGCGCCCGGTTGAACGCCAATCTGGCTTTCTTTGACAGCCTTGACGGCCAAACTGACTGGCCGCCCGACGAACAGGGCCAGCATCCCCTGACCGAGCTGCTGCTGGCGGACTTCCTGGTGGTTGATGTCTCCAGGCCATACACGGAGGACAGTTATTTTGAGATCGAGCGCGCCTTGCTCCAGGGGGTCACGCCCAAAACATGCGGGGGTCGCTCCCTCAACGACGACATTGTGGATAGTCTCTACACCCTGCTGGTCAACGGCGGCAACGGCCCGCGCGTGCGCGACGGCCTGGATGGGCCAACCCGGCCTGCCTCCCTCACCTTTCCTTTCCTGGTTAGCCCCAACCCGAATCCGCCGGATTTGAGAGCCAGAGCCGCGGCTCTGGCTGCTCCCCATAAGGAGGTGGCCTGATGCCCGGCCTGAACCACCCCGCCGAAGCGGTCACACCGAAAGGCGTCACTTACGATCTGATTGTCATCGGCTCCGGCCCCGCCGGAGAGAGCGCCGCCCAACTGGCCGCCTATTTTGGCTATCGGGCGGCCATCATCGAACGAAACAAACCGGGCGGCACCCCAACAACCCGCGGCGGCGCGCCCACCAAAACTCTACGGGAAGCTGCCCTGGCCCTGACCGGCTTCTACCAGCAGGAAGTCTATGGGGTGGAGCTGGGCGCTCCGCCCGCCGTGGCCCTCGATAAAGTGGCCGAACGAACCCGGCACGTTTGCCAGGCCTTGCAGCAGACCGTCGCCCAGCGGATCGCCGTTTGGGAGATCACCTATTTGCAGGGGACGGCGCGGCTTGCCCCAGGCGGCCAGGTCCGCCTGACCGAAGCCGATGGTAGTGTGACCGAGTTGTCGGCCCAGGTCATTCTGATTGCCACCGGCTCCCGGCCGCTGCGTCCCGCCAATATTCCCTTCGACGATCCGGCTGTCTTTGATGTGGACGAAATCTACCGCCTCACCGCCTTGCCCAGGAGCCTGTGTATTCTCGGCGGCGGCCCGGTTGGCGTTGAATTTGCGACCATCTTCAACGCCCTGGGGACGAGTGTAACCCTGGTCCAAATGGGCGATCAGCTTGCGCCAACCATGGACGGCGAGTTGGCCCGGCTGATGGCTCAGATTTTTGAGGAGCGCGGCGTCCGGGTCATCCTCGGCGTGGGAACGGAGGCGGTCAAGCGGGTAGGGGGTCAGCTCCAGGTCAGCCTGTCGAATGGCGCGACCTGTGAGGCCGACGCCGTCTTTTTCGCCGCAGGTCGCAGCCCGAACACGGAAGAGTTAGGACTTGAGGAGGTTGGCGTGGTCGTGGATAAGCGAGGCTATATTGAAGTGGACGAAAATTTCCAGACGAGCGTCCCCGGAGTGTACGCCGCCGGCGATGTACTGGGTCCCGGACTGTCGTCGGTGG
>CAZDMM010000809.1:0-3774 GCA_964505845.1 uncultured Caldilineaceae bacterium | reverse complement strand
GCCCACAAGGGGCTTTACTACCCCAATTGCAACTCATTTTGGTCACACCCAATTGATTAAGTAGCAACTTGAGTTACAGTATCAGTAGACCCAATTTCTATCGCTCCGAGCCAGGAACTTGGATCTACTGAGTAGGTTTTGCAAATTCCGGCCAATCTTTAGCCTGATTGAATAGGTTGACCCTACCACAAGGTCGGTTTTACAAATTGAAAGAGGTGCTGTGACAGAAGGGTTTTAGATAAAGTAAAGTCGTTGTTGGTGTAGGAGGCAGGGAAATGGTACAAAGATTTTTCTATTCACACCGGGTCTTACTGCTTCTAATATTTGCAAGTGCTCTGCTAGGCATACTTCGCTTTAACTCTTTTCAAGTTGGCGCATTTGTTGATGACGCCCATTATGTGGTTCTTTCTGAAAGTTTAGCGAGCGGCCAGGGATATAGCCTTATTAATTTCCCCGGCGGCTATCCTGAAAGGGATTTTCCACCCGGATGGCCCTTATTGCTAACCCCGCTAACCTATGCGTTTCCCGGCAACTATACGGTCTTAAAACTACTTCCCTTTACGCTGTGGTTAATATCAATTGTGTTGGTGTATGAGTTGTTAGCTAAACCTATGGCAACACCCTACACAGAAATATTGGCGGCGCTCGTTGCGCTTAACCCCATGTTAGTAGGCGCTTCGGGAATGTTGATGTCTGAAGTTGCATTTTTGTTTTTTACCCTGCTAACCCTAAATCTATTTGAATACTGGAATGATCCCCCTGATAACCGGCCCAGAGTCAGCGATGGGCTGCTGATTTTAGTGGCGGTCATTGCTTTTTTTGCCCAAACGATCCGTACCGTAGGGATAGCCATGCTGTTGGCTATCATCGTATATTTGCTGTTAAAGCGGCGCTTTCGTCAATTTGGGATTTTTGTGGCAGTGGTCGCCATTGGCCTGCTTTTTCAAATGTGGTTCAACGCCGAAAATGGCGGTGGTCTTATCACTCGTGGTTATGAAGAACAAGTTTTAGGTAATATTTCGCCTGACGTTAAAATGGCGCACATGTGGGAAAATGCTCAGTCTTATTTGAATGGGATGATTTTAGATTCACTCGCGCAGATTTCCGGGCCTAATTCCACAGCTATCCTGAACCGCTTTGGTTTGGGATTTGTTCTTGACATTGTCAATGCCGGAATTCTGCTTCTCATCATGCTGGGTATAACCTTCCATATCCACAATTACAGGCTTAGCGATCTCTATGTGGGATTCTATTTTTTAGGAATTCTGAGCTTTTGGAATCCGGAAACGGGTAATGCCCAAGCACGCTTTCTCATCCCTATCATCCCTTTTCTGTACGCCTATTTATTCCAGGGTGTGCTTTGGTTGGCTGCTCAGAGAAGCCATCCAGGGAATAAATACATTTTGGCAGTTGTCATCGGCTTTTCAGGGCTGATCTTATTGATTTCCGCGGCTCGAAACCTTCAGGATTGGAGAGATCCCATTCGAAATAGAATGATTGATTTGTCAATAGGCAGAACCTGGATACAGCAAAATAGTTCGCCGGAATCGGTCATTTTGGCCAGAGATCCTATCCCAGATTATCTATACACGCGCCGAAAAACGGTAGCGTATCCGCAGATTCATCAGAATATTCAGGATTATGTGCGTGATTATAATATTGATTACATTATCTTATCACCCAAACTTCGGGCGCTCAGAAGCGTTGAATTAGATAATTTTACCAAGAGCCAGCTTCTTCCTTTTATCGAGAAAAATCCTCAAAAATTTCGGTTAGTCTTTGAAAACTCAGCGCATGGGGTTTGGGTTTACCAGGTTGTTGAGGATTAGCGACGCTATTCCCCCGTGGCCAAGTGACAAAGCCGGCAAAGCGGAGTTTCCACAACGTAGTCTTTGGCCACAGGCGGCTTACACTCTATAAGGTGGTGTTATCATTTTCGGATCACCGGAAAAAAAGCTTCCATCCCGTTGACCAACAGAGACACATTGGCGGTTCTGACAAATTCGCCGCCGGTGGCGGTAATAGCCAGGGTATACCAGAGGCCCCCGGTAAAGGATGGGTCATGCTTATCGCTGAGGGTCAAGGTGGTTTGGCCGCCCGGCTTGGGAAAGGTGGTCTGAGCCGGCGGAGTCACCCCTAAATCGGGCGAGGGGCTGTTTGCCACTTGCAGCATCACGGTTGGGGTAAAGTCGCTGCTGTGCTGAATCTGGATGGTGTAGTTGGCCGAGCCGCCGGCCTTGACGTTTTGGAAAGAGGGGGTAACGTTTAGGCTAAAACCGGCCCCTGGAGCGCCTAAAACAGCCGCCAGATTTTGAATGTAGAACAGGTCGCCCCGGTAAAAGGCCGGCACATCCAGCCATTTTACCAGCTCATCATAGGGCTGTTTGAGGATAAAGGCTTTGGCCTGGAACAGGGCCGGGTAATCGTAAAGAGTTTGGAAGGTTCCTTCGCCATAGGAGTCATCAAATTTGGTAACAAACCAATAAGGGGCCACATAGTTGTATTCGTTGACGGCGCCTTCCACCTGGGCATAAATATGCTGGTTGAGGTAATCGGCCAATTCTGGGGTGAGGAACATAAAGTTCCGGGCCACCGCCAGAGAATTATTGTAACTCTCTTCCCAATTGGCCCCTCCGTAAAGGGTGGGGGCATAAGGAGTGTCTTTAGAAAAATTGTTGACCCGCAGGTCCAGCAGGCGCTGGTAGGTGGCGAGGATGCTTTGACTTTGGGGATAGCCGGCTAATTTTTGCAGCTCCAGGTAGCCTTTGTAGCCGGCAATATATTGGTTAAGCCAGTAAGGTTTTTTGATAAACGTGTTGTCGCTTAAAGGCGCTTCTAGTTTGCCGCTCATCTGGTCAAAGATGTTCTTGGCAAAGGTGGGATCGTTGTTGCCTACCATCTGGGCATACTTCCAGGCCCCATAAAAGGAAAAAGGCGGAAAGTGCTGCCAATAGCCGCATCCGCCGCAAATTGGCTCGGTGGAAGGATTGTAAGGTGAGGTGTAGGGTTTGCCCCACCAGCTTGACATATCGGCCGGGATGACAGAGGCTTCCCTGGCCGCTCCGAGACCCCAGCCAATGTGGACAATCCTGGTAAAGTCATACGTTTTACCTGGCCCATAATTGTTTTGGAGGTAAGCTTTCACATCCTGTTGAGTCGTAGGGGATAAATGCGGGTAGGCTAACAGCAGAGTATAAACGGTGTCGGCCGGATTTTGAAAGTAATCAAAAATCTCGCCAAAGGTGCGTTGGTCGGTGTAGCCGCCGTTCCCATACAAGTCTATAAAGCCGGAAGAATGAAACCCGGGGCGCAGCGGGCCGGCGTTGAGCATCTTTTGTACCTCGGTTTCTAACCTTTGGATCAGCTCTGCCCTGGTTGGGGCGGCCGAGCTATTTTGGGCCGCCACAACGGTCGCCAGGGGCAGGGGCGTTTTGGGGTTGGTCCCGGTAGGGCTAAAGGCCAACAGGGCGTTGCCTTTGAGCATAAAAAGCTTGCCCTGGTAGGGGATGGGGGGCGACTGCGTGTTGCCATGTTTGCCGTAGACGCCGTTTTTGCTCTGATTTTTACCGCTGTAAACCTGCCAGCCGTTCCCGTCGTTGTAGGCGGCGGGATCGCCGGCGTTGTACATCTGTTGGTAGCCGGGGGCCAAATCATTACTGGCCAGACTGTAACCAAAATAAAACCAGTCTCTATTAGGTTGGCCTAATGGGATGGTCACATCATAGCCGCCGGCTTCCCGGTCACAACACAGGCTCCAGTAGATTAATCTGCCCC
>CAZDMM010000808.1:0-3782 GCA_964505845.1 uncultured Caldilineaceae bacterium | reverse complement strand
ATAGCCGTGATAGGCGCTGCCGGTTTCAAGGGCCTGCACCACCCGATTGGTGGTATTGACGGTGTGGCGGCGGATGTCGGCCAGCGGCGCGCTCACATCGCCGGTGATGGCCCGGTCAATCCGGCCATTTCTGGTGGGGAAATAGCTGATGACCAGGGTAGGGATGATAAAAACGTCAGCGGGATAATGGAGGGGAGGCGATGCAATCTCTATCGCTTGAGATGAGGGAGAAGATAGTTTGAATAAATTTTTTAGATGATTGAAAAAGTTCATGGCAGACCGCCCCGCTATTCCCGCGTCAAAAAATCAAGCAGGGTGGACGGCATGAGCATGCTGCGGGCCACGCTAAGGCGCTTGGGGTGAATGGAGAGAGTCTGGACGATGATTTTGGTGTAATCCTCGGCGGCCCGGTCTTCATCCCCCAGCGAAGCGTACACATCGCCCCGGTTTTCATACACGTAGCGGTGTTCCGGGTTAAGGCTGATCACTTTGCTGTAATCGGCCACGGCCTGCTGATAGTTATTCAACTCATGCTGCAAGCCGGCCCGGTTATAATAGGCATGCACGTAATCGGGGTTCAATTCAATGGCCCGGCTAAAATCGTTCAACGCCTGCTCCGACTGCTTGAGTTCGTGATAGGCCACCCCGCGATTCACATATGCGGCCACAAACTCCGGGTTCAGCGCGATGGCCTGGGTGTAATCGCCGACCGCCTGGTTATATTGACTCATCCACAGGTAGGTATTGCCCCGGTTGTAGTAGGCGTAGACATTACGGGGCGCTAATTCCAACGCTTTGCCATAATCGGCCAGGGCCTGGTCATACTGGCGCAAGCCGGTGTAGGCAATGGCCCGGTTCACATAAGCGGAGACAAAATCCGGGGCCAGCTCGATAGCCCGCCGGCAATCGGCCACGGCCTGCCCGTAATTTTCCATAGAAAGATGGGCGGTGCTGCGGTTGTTGTAGGCTTCGGCGTATTCCGGGTCAAGCTCGATGGCTTTGCTGTAATCCACGATGGCCTGCTCGTAGTTGCGCGTGCCCACGTGAGCCAGGCCCCGTTTATTATAGGCCCGCGAGTCTTGCAGCCCCCGGTCGCGCTGCTCATCGGAGGCCGGGGTGGTATTGATGCTGAGGGTCTTGAGGGTGGCGGCAAATTCGGCGGCGTCTCTAAAACGGTCTTCCTTATTTTTGAGCAGGGCCACCTCCACCACCTCGGCCAGCGCGCCCACCTCGCGCCACAGCAGGCGCAGGCCGGCCGGCATCTCGTCGCAAATGGCCTGCTCCAGCAGCTCATACAATTTGGCCTGGGAGCGAATCTGGTTGGTGCCGGCATGGGTGATGGCCTGGGCTTCCAGGCTGGGCATGTCAATGTAATGGCGACCGGCCAGCATCTCATACAGCAGTTCCCCCACCTGGTACACATCGCTGCGGGCATCCACCGGCTCGCCCCGCACCTGCTCCGGCGAGCTGTACAGCAGGGTACTGGGTTGAAAGCCCACCTGGGTCAGCCCCAGGCCGCCGGCCGCTTCGGGCACGTGGGCAATGCCAAAATCGGCCACTTTGGGCCGGCCGTCGGCGGTGAGCAGAATGTTTTCGGCTTTGATGTCGCGGTGAACAATGCCTTTGGCGTGGAATTTAGCCAACCCTTCGCAAATGCCCAGGGCCAGGCGGACGGCCTGTTCCACCGGCAGCTTGCCCTGTTTGTCCAGCAGGTCGCGCAAACTGCCGCCGGGGAGATATTCCATGACCATGTAAAAGCGCTTCTCTTCCACCCGCATAGCGTAGATGGAAACGATGTTGGGATGCTCCAAAGCGGCGGCAATGCGGGCTTCCTGCACAAAGCGTTTGACCGAGCGATCATCGGTGACTTTATTGAGGTGCAACTGTTTGATGGCTACCCGCCGGTCCAAAACGCGGTCGTGCGCCTCAAACACCGCCGCAAAGCCACCCTGCCCCAGCGGGCGAATGATTTCATATTCAAAAATCTTTTGGCCGACGGTTAGCAAGGTGGGCCTCCCTGTGGTTCTGACATCCGGTGGGGCAAATATAACCGTTTATTTTGTGATTTGATTGTATGTGGAGAGGGAATGAATGTCAAGCAGTTTTGTAAGAGAGGAAATTTAAACTCACAGCAAAAGCCGGAACCCGGCTTGCTAAAAATGAGCGTCGGTGGTCAAAGCCTGGCTCAAGCCCCGCTCCTGCATGACCACAAAAGAGATGCAATCGGTCAGCCCCCATTCTTTATCGGGCCGGGCCTGGTAAAGTTGTAGGGCTTGCTCAAACAGAGCGGCGTCAACTGTTATAATTTCAATGTGGGGATCGGTACACAAGGCTTGCAACGTCACCACGCCTATCGAGCGCTAACGTGTTTTTGCCAGGGCATTACCAATTTCAGTGAGGATAGCTTCAGTGGTGATAAACGGAGGAATGACCTGCAAAGCGGCAGCCTTGGCCCGGTCATGATATTGGTCGGCTGTGTTTGCCAAAGCCAAAATGTAGCTGGTATCTATGAAAGTGGGGAGTTTCACCGTTTGTCTGTGCCGTATAGATAGTTATCGTGGTGGGCGGCCAGGTCAGATACACCCAAATTAGTCGCGTGCTCCAGGATGGTTTGAAAAGCGGGGGTAGCAGCCTGAAAGCTTTGTTCATAAGCCAGGGTAATAAGCTGTTCCATCACCTCTTTGGGTTCTTTTCTTTCCTGCTTGGCCAGAGATTTTAACTTATCATATAAATCGAGCGGCAGTTGAAAGGTTACTGTTTTGGTTGTCATCCTGCTTTACCTCAACTTGATGCGTTGAGCATATTTTACCACACGGATAGGGCAAATAAAAGAAAAAATCAGTATTTCCCACATAGCGTGGGTGGCTGGTGTCCAAACTGAGTTTGGACACCCAGTTGCGTGGCGACGCAAGCGTGAGTTTCGCCACGAGGAGTCCATGTCAAGGGGGAAATACTCGAAAAAATGGGCTGTTGGGCAGGAAAGGGAAGCCGATTAGTCCAACGGCTCCTTCTGAATGTGAAAAACACAAGCCTCGGCGCCGGCGGCGTGGCATGTGACCTCTTCCACCCGGAAGCTTTTGCCGCTGCTCAACCAGCGCAATCCCTCTTCAATCACCCCCACAGCGTTATAGCAGATGGGCCGGTCGCTGGTGCGGCCCCAGCAGCCGGGGCAGCGCTGGATGGTGTAGATAAAATAATCGTCCGCATCCTCCACCTGGGCCACCACATCGCTGAACTTGCCGAAGGTTTCGGCCAGGGCGCGCAGGCCGATTTTTAACTTGGTGCGCAGGGGGATGGTTTTGAAGGTCAACTCGCTCACGCCGATGACGCTGCCAAATTCGGCCAACCCGCCGGCAAAAGAGGCCCGCCCGGCGTGCAGGGCCAGGCCGCGCTCGCCGCGCAGGCCGTACAGCTTTTCCAGGGCTGCGCCGATACCGCCGTAGTAGGCAAAATCAAAGGCTTTGGCAAAATTATTGGGAGGGGGATAGAGCGAGGGCGGCACGCCGGCCAGGTCGTAAACCGACCGCATAGCCTCCGCGCCGATGGTTTCTTCAATCGCCAAAACAAAGATGCGAGCCATTTTGTTGGGATAGTAAAAGCCGCTGGGTTCTGCTGCCATAGTTGGTATGCCTTTGATAAACTGCGAGTGCTTTAGCAGGCATTGTACCATCTAATTTTAGGGTAATCAATAGCAGCTTGGTACGAGGGAGACCGCAGACGGCTGACCGCTGACCGCCGACCCCCACCCAACCCACCCCCAGGGAGCGGGAGCGGTAGGGAGG
>CAZDMM010000807.1:0-3786 GCA_964505845.1 uncultured Caldilineaceae bacterium | reverse complement strand
CATCTTAAGCAAAGAATATGAACGTCTCACCCAGACCAGTGAAAGTGATGGTGACATCGCTTCTATTCGTTTGATGTTACGTCGTCTTGACTGTAGACCATCCGTCCCTAATTTTTAGACAGGCGCTTAGATTCAGGAAAAACCGTCTACCGCCCTCAAAAATCGCAGAATGCGCTGGTTAAATTCGTGGGGAATCTCGATGTGAACACTGTGGCCCACCTCTGCTGGGGTCCATAATTCAGCTTGGGGCAGGCGCCGGTGCATGCGCAGCCCTTCCTCATAGGCCAGGCCGGCGTTGGGGGTTATAATCAGGGCTGGGGCTTTGATCTCCGTCAGGCGCTCCAGCACGTCAAACTGCTGGATGGCCTGGCAGCAGCCAATAAAAGCCGGGTCGGGCATCAGGTTTTTAAGCACCAACTCAGTTTCAAAGGCGGGGAAGGTGGGCTGCCTGGCCCAGAAACCGGGCGAGAAAAGGGCTGGAGCGTAATCGTCGTTGAAAGTTTCCATCACTTTGGCATAACCTTTGGCTTGCGTGTCGGCAATCCATTTTTCCAGAGCTGATTGGAGCACCGGGGGCGTCTTGGCATAAGAGTCAACCAGGATCAGGCTGCGCACCATCTCGGGGTAATCCAGGGCAAATTGCAGGCTGACCATCCCGCCCATCGAAGCGCCGCCCACGTGAACCGAGGACAGATTCAAATAGCGCAGGAGTTTGTACAGATCACCGGCCATGGCCTTGATACTGTAACCACCGGCCGGTTTAAACGACTTGCCATGTCCCCGCTGATCCAGAGTGACAACCCGATAATGCTGGGCCAAAACCGGGGTTTGATAGTAATTCCACCAACCCAGGTGGCCGTGCAGACCGTGCAGCAAAACCACTGTCTGCAGGGGGCCTTCCCAGGGCCGGGTAAAATCGGTGACTTCGTAATAAAGTTCAAGCCCATTGACGGGCGCAAAAGGCATCGGCAGCTCCCTTTCACGAGTCTGGATGGGCGCCGGCTTGTACCCGCCAAATTTCCTTCAACTCGGTCATTTGAACGGTACCGTCATCGTTAAAGAACATCAAGGGCTGCATTAGCCTGGCCCAGCGCTCATAAACTTCGCTGCGCCACAATTTCTCCCAGGCTTCTGGGTCAAAGATTTCGGAAAAAAGAAAAATCAAGGGTTCTTGTTCAAAGAGCGTGATGGAGGCAATACCGTTGGCCTCGATTTCGGCTACCAGTTCCGGCCAGACATGATCGTGATGATATTGGTATTCGGCCAGCGAATTGTCTTTTAAACGCAGCAAAAAAGCACGGCGAAGCATGTTTTCTCCTTTAAGAAAGTAGATGGTTGTCTAAAGCAACTTCAAAAAGCGTTCGTAAGCCTCATCCCAGGCAGCGCTGTTTTCCGGCTCATAAACCGTCACCTCAAAGGAGCGGCGAATGAGCTGGCGAGCCTCGGCCAGCGAGGCCAAATGGCCGGTGGCGATGGCCTGCACGGCTATGTTGCCAATGGCCGTGGCCTCAACCGGGCCGGCGATGACCGGCAGTTGGGTGGCATCGGCGGCAAATTGGCACAGCAGCCTGTTCTGCGACCCGCCGCCGACGATGTGCAGTGCGCTGAATTTTCGATCCAGCAAGATAGCCAGCTTTTCCATAACCCAGCGATACTTCAAAGCCAGACCCTCCAGCACGGTGCGGATAATTTCACCTTTGGTTTCGGGCGCTGACTGTCCCGTATTCCGGCAAAAGGCCTGAATCGCGGCGGGCATATCGGCGGGGGCCAGGAAAGAGGGGTGATCCGGCTCAACAATGGCCGAAAACGGTGGCGCTTCGCGGGCCATGTGGGTCATTTCCTCGTAAGAAAATTCCTGCCCGGCCCTGGCCCACATGCGCCGGCACTCCTGCACCAACCACAGCCCCATGATGTTCTTCCAGGGCAAGCACGTCCCCCCCGCGCCGCCATAACTGCTAAAGTTATATTGCAACGCTTCTGGCGTAACCAGGGGTCGGTCGGCAATTCCGCCCAGCAGGGACCACGTGCCGGAACTGAGCCAGGCAAAATCATCGCCCTCTGCCGGCACAGAGACGACCGCCGAGGCGGTATCGTGGCTGGCCGGGGCAATGACGGGCAGCGAGGCCAGGCCGGTTTCGGTGGCAATGTCGGGCAAAAGAGGCCCCAGTTCCGTGCCGGGGAGGATTACCTCCGGGAAGATGTGGCTGGGGATGCCCAGTTTCTCCAGCACCCCTCTGGACCAGTCGCCGGTGAGCGAGTTATAAAATTGGGTGGTGGTGGCATCGGTAAACTCGCACACTTTGCGACCGGTCAGCCAGTAGTTGAACAAATCCGGCATCATCAAAAAGGTGGCGGCGCTTTCCAGTTGGGGCGAGCGGTGAACGACCATAGCCAACATCTGGAAGAGACTATTGATAGACATAAATTGAATCCCACCGGTCTGTTCAAAAATTTCCTGGCGCGAGAGCTGCTTGAAGGCTTCCTCCAGCATGCCCTCGGTGCGCGGGTCGCGGTAGCAGTGAGGATTGCCCACCAAGGCGCCGGTGCGGTCGAGCAGGGCAAAATCAATGCCCCAGGTGTCCACCCCGATTGAGGCAAAATTCTGAGGGCCATAAGTGTGGCTGATCTTGCTCAAACCCTGTTTCATCTCACTGAACAACCGCAGGGGATCCCAATGCAGGCTGTTGAAGACTCGCACCGGGCCGTTGGGAAAGCGATAAGCTTCTTCCAGGCTGAGGCGCTCGTTGTCCAGCTTGCCAACGATGGCCCGGCCGCTTTCCGCGCCCAAATCCAGAGCAATGAATCGACTCATGGTTTCCTCCACTCCATCAACTTATTCATGACCAACTTCTAAAAATTTCTGCACGCGACCGGCCAGCCGGTGGACAATGGCGGCGACGATGCCGGCCCCCAATTCGGCGGTAGCGGCCTGGCGGGGGTCTTCGCCCAGGATACCACCGCTCTGACCGGCGCTCTGGTCATCCAGGCGTGAGAGGTCAACCAGCTCCGGCCGCAGGTGCAGCAGAATGGCCGTTTCCCATTTGGCGGCGTGGTCGCCCCGGTAGCCCAAATCTGTGACCAAATCATATTCCGGGATAATCCAGACCCGACTTTGCCGCTGCGGCTGCCAGATGGTGAACAAGTTGGCCGCTTCGACCAGGGCGGCGATGTGGGGCGGGCCGTAATGCCCACTCAAAACCACGATGAGCTTGAAACCGATGTCGGAGAGCTGTTCCAAATATTCAGTCAGCAGTTGCATCACCGTCTCGCGCTTAAATTCCAGGGTTAGGGGGAAGCCGCCGTGACTGGCTTGTTTGAGGGTATCAAAACCGCACCAGACCGGCGGCAAAACGACGCCGCCCGTTTGGGCCGCCACCCGCTTCAGGATACCGTGCGCCTTCAACCCGTCGTTGCCCAGGGCCATGTGCTGGCCATGCCATTCCAGCGCCCCCCAGGGCACATAAGCAACCGGCGCTTTCTTCAGAATGTCGTCAAATTCCGCCGGCAGAAGTTCTTCATACTGCATACGTCACCTTAACCCGGACAAGCCACCTACGGGCAAAAGAATTTATGGACACGATTAACAAGATTAACAAGATTTTTAAAATTTAATCCTGTAAATCCTGTAAATTCTGTCAAAAATTTTTGTTCAGGATACAAAAACCTCATCACTTAAGCATTATGGACAGTAGAAGATAGATTCCAACTCCATAAATTGAATCCCGCTGCCCTCTGCCGCCTCCGGCAGCACCCAGACCGTCACTTCTTCGTCCCATTTTTTCTTGA
>CAZDMM010000806.1:0-3800 GCA_964505845.1 uncultured Caldilineaceae bacterium | reverse complement strand
CAAAGAAACCGAAAAAATATTCAAACGCTACTTCTCCCGTAAATTGCCACTAGAAATCCAACATGCAGCCCGATTGAAATTGGAAATTTTGGATGCGGCTGAAGTCTTGCAAGATTTACGCATCCCCCCATCTAACCATTTGGAAAAACTATCGGGAGATCGGGCCAATCAACACAGTATTCGGATCAACAAACAATGGCGAATCTGTTTTGAATGGCAGGACGGCTACGCTGAAAAGGTGGAGATTGTAGATTATCACGGATAGGGACAATATGATGGAAGAAAGATTACCGCCGATCCATCCGGGCGAAATATTATTAGAAGAATTTCTAAAACCGTTAGAAATAAGTCAATATCGTTTGGCGAAAGAAATAAGTGTGCCAGCCCGCCGGATCAATGAAATTGTATTAGGGAAACGAGCGATCAGTGCGGATACGGCTTTAAGATTATCGAGATATTTTGGTTTGTCGGAACGGTTTTGGATCAATCTGCAAACGCGGTATGATTTGGAAAAGGAAAAGGATAAGTTGCAAGACCGTTTAGAAAAAGAAGTGCTGGTTTACGCGGTCGCTTAATCCGGGGGTGGTCTTGCTCCCGTAAAGCGGCTCAACCAGGGCTTCAAGCTGACGCCCCGAGCTCGCTTTTTATTCAGGGAGTCCTATGCACTTTGAGGTCGCTTTTAAGTGAGGATTCGGTGGGCGCAGCTTAAGCCCTATGCGTTAGCTTGCCAAAGAAATTTTCTCCCCGTTATTGAACTTTAGCCAAACTTTGACTTTTCGATATAAGCCCTTATAATTTACCCCAATATTGGGTTATATTTTAGGGATATTTTTAGGGTAAACCTATGCATCAAGCAAAATTTAGCCTCACTCCCCCACTGATCGAGTTCTTAAACCATTATAAACAATATGGCTTCAAAGATAAAAGCTCAATGGTTCAGGCTGCTTTACTTGAGTTAAAGAAAGAATTTGAGCAACAAAACCTGAAACAATCAGCCAATTTGTATGCGGAAGTTTATGAAGAAGATCCAGAATTGCAGGAATTAACCCAAACCGCTCTCACGGGCTGGCCGGAATGACCACTTTGAAACGAGGCATGGTCATTGACGTCAATCTCGACCCAACACAAGGGTCAGAAACGGGTAAAATTCGCCCTTGTGTCATTGTTACCAATAATGTTTATAATGAAAGAGTACCAGTGATCCAAGTTGTGCCGATTACAGCCTGGAATGAAAAGAAAAGCCGGATCAAAACGAATGTGGAGCTTATACCCAGTAGCAAAAATGGGTTATCAAAGCAATCCATTGCTGATTGTCTACAAACCCGCCCCATAGATCATCGGTATCGGTTGGCCAAACTTCGGGGAGAATTGACAGTGGAAGATATGAAGAAGATAGATGAGGCGATAAGGATTGTTTTTGGCCTGTAGCAAGTTGTGCCCTAAGGCAGCCGCCCAAGTTACAGTCGGCGGGACCAGCGCTGACCCCGCCGCTGCTTCAGAACGGTGTGTGCGCTGAAAGGCGCACACCGCTCCTGAGTATCCGGGCCACTGTCACAAACTGATAGCGTTGCGCGTTGGCACAACCCAAACTCTTACGAGAGAGGGCCGCTTAACAACTGAACTCTTGGGGCAACTGGCCTTTACTACACCCACTGGGTGCGTGCCACAAAAAGATAGCCCTGCAGGTAAAGCACGGGCCTTTCTCAAGCGCCGTTGTCATCCCGAATACCCGCCCTCCATCAGTATATCCTGAGCATTACCTCAGGACTTGGCTTCTGAGGGCACGCTTCGCGTCCCGTTGGGGCATCCGGCTTGGTGGCCTGCTCAAATAAACTGAGAGCCGTCAATGGGTTACTCCGTTTCGCAGACTGATGGGTTGTGACCGCAGGCTGCTGCTTTACGCCGGTATCTATACGGAAAACTTTCGCCGGGATTAGGGGATTTGGGGATTTTATCTACCTAATCTTGACGTTTGGTAAAGTCATCTTTAGCACCCTGAGATCAGCTTATAGTTGAGGTATCGTGGACGCGACCGAAACACGGGCGTTCGATGGAGGCGTTCAGCGCAATTGGAGGCATAGGAGAATGAAGCATAAACGAGTGTTTGTGGCTGGTGCTAGCGGGGCAGTTGGACTGCCGCTTTGCCAACTGCTGATTGACGAAGGATTCGAGGTTTATGGTACTACTCGCAAGACCGAGACAGCAAAGCTACTTTCCTCAATTGGGGTTAAGCCGGTCGTTGTGGATGTTTACGACAAAGAGCTGCTAAAGGAATCGCTCCAAAGGGCCAAACCAGATTATGTCATCCATCAACTCACCGACCTTCCGTATGGTCTCCCCCAGGACAAGATGGAGGAAGGGCGGCGAAAGAATGAACGCATTAGGTTAGAAGGAACGGCAAACCTAATTGAGGCTTGCGGAGGGCTTTCGATTCAAAAGTTTGTTGCCCAAAGCATTGCCTTTATGTATGCTGAGGGAAAGTTACCTCATACCGAAGAGGATACTCTGGCCTCAGATGCCCTGAGGAAATTTGAATCCTTGGTTTTGGGACTGGATGGCGTTGGGGTGATATTGCGCTATGGTCGCTTCTATGGTCCACGCACCGGCGTTGAATCGGTTGCAGAGCCTTGTCGAGTTCACGTTCTGGCCGCTGCAAAGGCTTGCTTACTGGTTCTGCTGAAAGGGTATAGCCATATTTTTAACGTTGTAGAAGATGTTGAATATGCCTCTAATTGGCGCATTATTCAAGAAACCGGCTGGGATCCAAACTGGCGTGGGTGAGGCAAAGCCCTACTTGTACGACAACGCAATCTTCACCCCCAACCCAATCAACACCACCCCAAAAATGGTCTCGACCCAACTGTAAAAGCGGCCGTACCAGTGTTTGAAGGGCTGGAGCGAGAAAGACAGCGCCACCAGCGAGTACCACAGCCACGAAATCAGCGGCAGCAGCACCGCCAGGGTTACTTTGATGGCCAGCGGCGTGGTGGCCGAAATGACCGTGGTAAAGATAGCCAGCCAATACAGGGCCGCTTTGGGATTGGTAAGGCAGGTGAACAGACCAATCCGGTAGGCTCGCTCCGGCGACATAGATTCCACCGGCCCGGCCGCCGCTCCCTCCCACTGCGGCGGTGCATGCTTGGCCAGCAGGGCTTTGACCCCCAGGTAGATCAAATACACTGCCCCCACATATTTTAAAGAGGTGTACAGCCACAGCGATTGGGCTAGCAGGGCCGACAGGCCCAAAAACCCCAGGCCGATGTGGATCAGCGTGCCGGTGGCGACTCCGGCGGTGGTGGATAGTCCGGCCGGGCGGGGGTAGCTCAAGCCGTGCTTGGCGCTGATAAAAAAGTTGGGGCCAGGGCTGATCACTGCCGCCAGGTGAATCCCCGCAATGGTCAAGATGGGCCATAAGAAATCCATCATTCACTCCTTAAACTCACTGCCACAAGATCAGTAGTAGCGTGCCGCCGATAATCAAGGCCGACCCCCACCACACCTGCGGGGTAACTCGCTCTACCTCCCCGCCCATCAACAGCGGCGACAACCAGTTGACGATGGGCACCGAGGTCAGGTTCAGGGCCAGCACCACCGCAATGGGGGTTAAATCAATGGCTACCCAGCGCGCCCAGGTAGCCAGCCCTACGGTGATGCCCGGAATCGTTTTGAAAATGAAATCAATTCCGGCCAGCGGAGCCAGCGGCCGGGAGCGGTGGTGCAGCCACAGCATCGCCGCATAAGCCGCCACAGATATCCAGATGCCCAGGGTGAGGCCCAGCAGCGGCGAGGGCAGGTGAGCC
>CAZDMM010000805.1:0-3805 GCA_964505845.1 uncultured Caldilineaceae bacterium | reverse complement strand
CTTATTGAGGAAAACCACCAGGAACAGTCCGGGTCTTTCGCTAGTTGGTCGATGTCAATTAAGTCTCGGGCGCTAACCTCTTTTAATAGATAGGCAGCAGCGTCATTCCAGAAAAACTTTTTAGCTTTTTTACTAACCTGGAGGGGAACTAAAGTTGAGTCGAAAGGCCAGCCGGGCAACAAGGGTGTTTTTAAACCAACCAGCACGGTCGATTTGCGCTTGTAATTTAACTTGGTCACCTTCCGCTGCATATAGCGGCGACAGCGGATATGCAGTTGAATGAGGGGTGCTGGATCACCAGGCACGGTTTGTATCTTGAAGGAGATGCTATAAGCAAAACTATCACCTATCTCTGACCCCAAAGGCTGACTAACAATAGATAGGGATCCCTTGCCAGTCTCCTTCGTTAGGCGCAATTCTACATTATTTCCTGCAATGTTCAATTCTTTGGTCTGGTTGAGCAAATACTTGGCCAGTAAACTGGGTACAGCTTGGTAGATAAAGGGATGGTTGGGCAGCAAATCACGCATCGCTACTATTTCCCAATCATACTCGGGTGTTTGCAACTTGGTCAGTAAGTCCTGGTAAGCTTGCCGCACCTCGTTATCTAAGTCTAACTCTTTTTTAAATGCATGTTCAACCCAGGCCTTAAGCCACGGCTGCACCACAATGGCAATCTGAGCTACCGTCGGGCGCGGCGCATCAGCCGGTACCAGCATAAAGCGAGATGTTACTCCCTCATCCTCGTCTTCATCCTTAAGAGTGTACTTTTCAAAACCATGTACGAGGGTAGTGGATAGGGCGGCCAGGACTAGGTTGAGCGCCTGGAAGGTCGGATACTGCTCGTAATCTATAGACTCGCCTCGTTTCTTCTCGATGTAGGTTATAAAATCATTGACAGCCGTCTCCCAGGGAAAATGTAGATAGGCAATAGTTTCATTGGCCAATGCCTCGGGTTTTAGATAGAAACGAAATTCTTGAATACGATGGGGATTTGTTGTACTCATGGTCGATTACCTCATTGTAGTTGGACTAAGGGATGGTTCGATTGCGCCGATTGAGGGTACACCCTGCATTTGGCCCAATGCCGCTGCTAAGGGTGCATAAAGCGCCTGTCCAATGGGATTCTGACAGTATTGATCTAGCAGGCTGGCCATCTTGAGTAGAAGACTGGTTTCGATAGTGTCCGGCCCCGTTCCCCGAGCCGTATAAGGAGCCCAGGCCGCATCGACGAAAAAGGCCCGGAACGGAACGCCGCCGCGGAGCAGCCGGCCGCACGCCTGGATAATCAGGCCGGCCAGTGAGGCGGCCAGATCATTCTTCCGCTCCGGCGATAAGTACTGATACCGCTGGGCCTTGTCATATCCATCCCATTCATTGTGGGCCCAGTCGCGCAAGGCCTCCGCCTTCCGATAGTAGCTGGGTGAATTCTGCCAGAAATCATCATTGCCCGTCTCGCACTTCCGCAAAACGTGGCAATTCAACCACTGCGCCCGGGCCTGCATATCAAACGGCTGGGGCATAGGTCGGGTGAGAAACAGGACAGAACCAAACGCGGCCACATTTTGTTCATTGAGAATATTATAACCGCGCCCAATGGCTTGCAGTGGAGCGATCAGAATCTTGCCTTGGGTCGTCCCGAACTGTTCGATGTCGTTTTTGATAAACGACTGTCCGTTGAATTGAGTCCACTGCCACGCGGCCGATGAGGCAGTCTCGGTGCTACGGATCAGACCAAATGTCGTATCGCCCCAACCAGGCTGCTGGCTTAAAATGGCCTGCATTACCGCCGTCACCTGCTCGTAGGAGTTAACAAAAAGCAGCAGACGAACCCGATCTTGCCACTCGGCTGGATTAGTCCTGGCCAGGGCTTCCAGTTCGTTCAACTCCTGAGTTAAGAAAGCGTACCGGGGTGTTGGCGAACCGGCGATCTGCCGGGCCAATAGGGCCAACTGCTGCGACAGGTTGTTACTACCCGACACAAAAATTGGCTCTCCTTTGCCATCGCGAACCGGCTTGAAGAAAAACTGGCTGGCCTGAATGGCTCTCTGGCTTGGCTCGCTGGGTTCCAGAATAGCCTTGGGAGTTACAGGAAAGTGCCAGGTGGCCGAGTCTGGCAGCCAGGAAGTCCCGGACATGGCCAGGACTTGTGGACCAGGATAACCCAAATCGTCGAGCAGGTCGGCAAAATGTTGAATATACCACCGCCCGACGTTACGATACTGGAAGGTGGAAAACCGCCGCACCCGCAGCGGAATCCGTTCCACCTCAGTCGCGTCGGCTTCGGGACCGGCTTCCTCCAGATATTGAAAGCCAAACAAGCTGCCAGTAGGCGAGGTCGGCAGGACGCCGGCTAAATCGCGGGGAATCCGGTGCAGCCGGTAATCATCGGCAACCTGGCTGATGATAAACAAGGGTGCGTATAGCCAGCCATCAAAAGTGATCTGGGTCATTTCTTCCAGGATAGCTACGGCGATGGCTAATTCAAGGCGGGCCGCCAGCAGCTCAAAATCGTCGGGCATTATGCCAGGACGTCCCCGGGCTCGGCGTTGGGCGCCGTTTCTACGTTTTTTAAGCCAGGCCGACTTGTCAGTTTCTAGCCGTTGCAAGACGGCGCTCATCTCCGAAACGTGGGTTTCCAGCCAGGCTTTGCACATCGATAGAACCCGTTCCCGGTTGACCAGACTCCCACTACGAGCCAGGACTTGGTCAGCGATTGCGTGTAATTGTGACAAAGCATCGGAACCATTCGTAGCGCTAGGATGCATCATCGAGTCTGTTCGGAACCGGTCGAAATGTCCCAGGGCGGTTTGATTAACGGCAGGCTGGCCATTGGTTGATTGATTACTTAATCGACGGGCCAGATCATAGAACAACCGGTGCGCCGTAAAATAACGATCCCCCACCCATTCTTTGAGCGCCATCCGGTCTCGCAGCATGCTACAAATATGTTCAGCCACCTGGCGAGCGCTCCGTTCCGCCGTGATCCAGCGCTGGCCCTGACGGGAAATCTGGTAACCGTGATTGAGGCCCTCCGTGGTTTTGATATCCAGTACGTCGAGCATACCCTGGCCGCCATCCAGCAACCATTGGTCGGTGGCGTAAACATTATCAAACCATTGTTGAATCGTATCGACCTCGTCGAAGATAACCAGGTCGGACTCGTGATACACCACTTCCCCCAGCAACATCTGTCGTTTGTCAATCGCCAGCGGCAAACGAGATGTCGCCATCGCTCCCGGAGTAGTAATCCAAATCATCGCGCCGGGAATATCTCGGTAGACCTGGCGAGAGGGACACATGGCAAAAAACGGGCAACCGAGTAACGAGCCGGGGTTATCGGGAGAGCCAGCCTGCAAACGCTCGCACGGTTCATCGCCTGGCTGCAAAGGACCAGCTTTCAGGTCGGCTGGCGTGACTACCCCCTGAAGAGCGCAGCGCGTATCTAACCAGCGCAGCCCCCAGTGGTCCGGCCGAAAAGTAGTAGATTGATAGAGGCGCTGCAAGTGATAATGTCGGGTGGTGCGTCCCAGGAGGGGAACAGCTATTGGGGTGTTGCCGTCAACAAGCAGGCGGTTTAACTCATCCGCCAGGTTCACAGCGGTTGCCGTATCGCCCACCACTAGCGTGGTACGCCATTGCCCCGACAGTGCGCCTCGAGCGGCAGCCAATTTCATCAGGGTGGATTTGCCCGAGCCAACCATCCCGGCCAGATTCAGTAAATCTTCGATTCTCAACGGGGCTGTATTAGGCTCACTCAAGCTGCCATCTGCTTCGACCCGGCGCAATCTGATAACATTATCCA
>CAZDMM010000804.1:2620-3806 GCA_964505845.1 uncultured Caldilineaceae bacterium | reverse complement strand
GGCCAGTATCGTAGTCGAGGCCGTTGAAACCTTCGGCAAAAGCGTTGCGCTTCACCAAATCTTGCAGCAGCTCGCCGGCCTTGACAAAGACCGGGTCTTCAAAGCTGCCGCCGCTGCGGGTGGCGGCTTTGGCAAATACTTCCGGCCCGCCCAGGCGGTCAACCAGGTACATATAATGCATCGAACCGGGCCACTTGGTTTTGTTAGCCAGGGCAAAAGGCGCCACGCCGGCTTTGGTCAAGGTGTCAACCACCTTCAGCAGGTCATCATAGGTTTTGGGGGGTTCAAGGCCGTGCTCTTTGAAAATGGCTTTGTTGTAAAAAACCAGGGCCACGGCGGTATTTTCTACCGGCACACCGTAGATTTTACCATCAAAGGTGACGCTGCTGAAAGAAGCATCCACAAAGCGGTTTTTGTAGTTGTCTTTGTTCATCCGCTCGGTTAAGTCAACCACCTGGCCGGCCTGAACATACTGGTAAAGCGGACCGCCGCCCCAGGTGGGGAAGATACAGGGCGGGTTGCCGGCGCCCATGGCCACTTTGATTTTGGTTTTGTAGGGGTCATTTTGGAGAGGAACATTCTCAACTTTGACATTAGGGTTGGCGGCCATAAAGCGGTCCACCGCATCCTGGATCAGTTTGGGGCCATTGCCGGTTGATTGAATATGCCAGAGGTCAATGTTAATTTGCTCACTTGGAGCGGCGGCTTCCTGGGCCGGTTTTTCGGCCGAGGTAGCGGCGGGGGCAGCGGCTTGAGGTGCGGCCGCCTGACCGCAGCCGCTCACAAGCAACAGCCACATCATAAGGCTAAGATAGAACATGCCTTTAAAAGTTTTGAGCCTTTTCATTGTTTGTTCTCCTCATTGAAATCATTAGCTTGGATAAAACGGCTTTGGTTCCCTGATAGGGCAAACAGTTAAAATTGTCGGCTAGAATCTTTAAGTCATCGTCACCTCCCTTCTCTGGTCATCGCGATGGGCGTAGAACAACCAGTCTTGGTAGATCACAATTTAGTCGCTCCAAGCCGGTCTACCCGCAGGGGGTCTTCGGCTCAGACCGGTATTCGGGGGTCTCAGACCCCCTCAGAGCTTGAGTCTATGATTTACTGAGTCTTACAGCACCGGATAACATGTACCGGTATCGTTACCGGAAACGATACCGAAAAATCAAGAGTTAAATGTCTCCGG
>CAZDMM010000804.1:0-2610 GCA_964505845.1 uncultured Caldilineaceae bacterium | reverse complement strand
CGGCCAGATGGCTCCTGGCCGGGTCAAACCGCCTGGCAGGAGTCTCTGACAATCAACCGGGTAGGAATTTTATGCAGCCTATTTTCCAGGGGTTTACCTTGAATGAGTTGAATCAACATCTCGGTGGCTATATACCCCATCTTATCAATGGATTGGTCAACGGTGGTTAAAGGAGGAGTAAGATGAGCGGTTTGAGGAATGTTGTCGAAGCCAACAATAGAAAGATCTTCAGGGATGCGCAGTCCGGCCTCACGAGCAGCCTCCATAACCCCAATGGCTGACTCATCGTTGGCTGCAAAAATGGCGGTGGGTGGGTGAGGCAAGTTTAGCAGTTTCTTGGCGCAGTCGTAACCGGTTTTGCGGGTATAATCACCGGTTTGGATAAGTTCCGAGATCACCGGCAGGCCGGCCCGGTTTAAACCATCTTCATAGCCCTGCCGCCGCCGGATAGCGCTTTGCAAATCGGAGCGTCCGCCAATAAAACCAATGCGGCGATGCCCTAAATTGACCAGGTACTCCATCACCGACAAGGCCCCATCACGATTGGTGGTAATGACGGCGGGGAAGTTGTCATTCTGAATATGGGGGTCAATGGTAACTAAAGGAAAAGCGGTGGGCAAATTGGTGGTGGCGGGGGTGGCGATAATGATCCCATCGGTCAGGCTGCCGTTGAGCCGGGCTATGTAATCTCGCTCCCAGTCAGAGGCCGAATCAGCGGTATTATGGCCGCTGGTATAAATAATTAAGTCGTAACAAAAGTCAATGATGGCCTGGTCAACGCCCTTCATGACCTCAATATTGAAAGGCTCGTTGAGCTTGGCTACAATCAACCCAATGGCGTTGGTTTTGCGGCTGCGCATGCTTTTGGCGGCCAGGCTTGAGGTATAACCCAGTTCCATGATGACGCGCTGAACTTTTTCATACGTCTCAGGCGCAACATCATCTTTGTCATTCAAAACTCGTGACACGGTTGAAACAGACACGTCGGCTGCCCGGGCCACATCTTGAATGGTGAGGGTTGACTTGGCTGGCTTCATGGCTCACTTTGTCCAGATATGCGGTAACGATACCGGTATCGTTACCGCATTATAATACCAGGTTGAAGCCCTGTCAATCTGCGGTAACCGCAAGTAGCAGATGCATCCCTATGCGTCTGCTACTTGCCGCAGGCGCAAAACCGCCTAAAATCTGGGGGAGACTTGGTTAAACACCGTTTTCAAAATGAGTTAGAGATGCCGCCTTTAACCCGTTGGTTCATTAAAGCCGCCATGCTGTGCCTGGTGGCCGCCCTGGTGGTGCGCGCCGCCATTGCTGCTTTACCCTGGTGGGATTTTCAGAGCGCAGCGGCCGCCTTAGCCCCGGTTTTTCTGCACCTGTTTATGTGGGGGTGGGTGACGCAGCTTATCTTTGGAGTGGTCTATTGGATGTTCCCCAAGTTTAGCAAGGAGCAGCCGCACGGCCACGAGGGGCTGTGGCTCGCCACCTTTTGGCTGTTCAACGTCGGCCTGGCCTTGCGCGTTATCGGCGAACCGCTGCACCTGCTGCGGCCCGAGGCGCTGTGGGCCTGGTTAACTGCCCTATCCGCGCTGCTGCAATGGCTAGCCGGGTTGGCCTTTGTGGTCAACACCTGGGGGAGAGTCAAAGAAAGGTAATTAGAGATTGGTGATTTTTAACCACCAATCTTCAATCGCCAATTACCACCATGCCGCGTTTAAGTTGCTGGTTTATCCGTTCCGCTTTAATCCATTTGGCCCTGGGCGTTACCTTTGGGAGCCTGATTTTGTTCCACAAAGGGATACCCATCTACCCCTATCTGTGGCGGCTTCTGCCCATTCACATTGAAATTCTGCTGTTTGGCTGGACCGTTCAACTGGTGATGGGGGTGGCTTTTTGGATTTTTCCTCGCTTTTGGCGCTCTCGCGGCAATGAAATGCCCGCCTGGCTGGCTTTCGGTCTGCTCAACCTGGGAGTCTGGCTGGCGGCGCTGGGCCTATTTTTGGCGGCGCCGCCCTGGGTAACGCTGTTGGGCCGCCTGGCCCAGGCGGGCGCAGCCATTGCTTTTGCGCTGCATGCCTGGTCTCGCGTTAAACCCCCTGGCGCTTCACTATCGTGAGCCTCTGAGAATCCCCCAAATTTTGGCGTTGAAATCTCCCCAAAAGCCGTTATAATTGGCCTTAAAAACTAAAACACACTTTTCTCTTGAGGTTTTGTTTATGAATGGTACTTGGTTAGACCGGAATCGGAATCTGGTCTTTGTCATACTCTTGGTGCTGGCCGGAGGAGGCGCTGGCTTTTTTTATTGGCGACAACCTGCCCCCGGCGCTGCGGCTATTGTGCCGGTTCCGGCCACAGCCACCCCTTCGCCTACCCCCACCCCCACCCCCACCCCCGCCCCGGTGCGAGTCTATATTACCGGCGCAGTAGCTAACTCTGATGTGTACTTTTTGCCGGCCGGCAGCATTGTCAAAGAGGCCATCATTGCCGCCGGCGGCTTTACCTCAGACGCCGATAAGGAACGCATTAACCAGGCCCTGGAACTGCAGGACCAACAGCACATCCACGTGCCGCGCCTGGGTGAAACAAACGCCCCGCCGCCGGTTCAGGGGGGAC
>CAZDMM010000803.1:0-3808 GCA_964505845.1 uncultured Caldilineaceae bacterium | reverse complement strand
GTGGCGGCGGCTTCGTCTCGCCGGGCCAGGGCTATCATCCCCCGCACCAGCAGGCGGTCCATGGCCTGCCACAGGCCCACCGTTGGCGGGGCCTCGTCCAGCGTTTGTTGGGCCTGGTCTATTGACCCGATTGCCAACTGCACCAGGGCCAGGTCGTCAAATAAAAAGTGATAAATCCACTTGTCCACAATATCAGGCATGGCAAAAGCCTGGTGCAGAGTGGCCTGGGCCTGCTCCAGTTGCCCGGCAATCATCTGGGTGATGCTCAGGGTATCCAGGGCTTGAGCCACCAGCCAGGTTGAACCCAGTTTTTCTATTTCCCGCTTGTTGCGTTCAGCCAGGGTCAGAGCTTCGGCAATATGGCCGGTGATAAACAAGGCCCACACCCGCAGATTCTCAAAAACGGCGGCCCCGGCGGAGTCGCCCAAACGACGCCGGAGGTCGCCGGCTTGTTCGGTAAGCTGCAAGGCCATGGCCTGGTCGCCGCGAACATGGTAGACGTAACCGATGACGGCCAGGGTTTGGGCGGCGGCGTAGCTGTCGCCGATGGCGTTCAGCTCGGTCAATGCCTCTGTAGACAGGCGTAGAGCCTCTTCCAGCCGGCCCAACTCAATCAACATTAAGCCCATGCTGCCCGGATAGCGGTATTGCAGGCGGCGCAGCCCGGCCCGCCGGGCGGCGGCAATGGCATGCTGCCAGGAATCCAGGGCCGCTTCGGGGTTGCTTTGATAGCGCTGGGCTTCGCCCAGAGCGCCGTAGGCTCGCGTTCGTACTTCTTCGGCCAGGATAGGCATGATGGGCAGCAGCCCGTTTGCCAGGGCCAGGGCCTGGTTGGCCATGCGCTCCGCTTCCGCACAGGCCCCCACCGAAACGTGCGCGGCGCTTTCGATGGCGGCCAGTTGGCCCAGCAGCAAAGTGTGGTTCGGAACCAGCGCCGCCGCCTCGCGGCACATGCGGGCCGCTTCGTGGCCCTGCCCGTGCTGCAGCAAATAGCCGGCCAGGCGGTAGACGATGTTGGCCCATACTTCCGGCTGGGTGGTTAGCAGCAACGCCTGGCGATAATTTTCTTCGGCCTCGGCCGTGCGGAGCGTATGCACCAGCAAGTCGCCCCGGATGGTCAACAACTGGCGGATCAGGTCGGTGGAGCCATCCGGCGGTTGGTGCCCCAGGCTTTTGGGCCTCTGCTGGGCCTGGGCCAGCATGTCATCTACCAGGGCGACGGCGTTAAAAGCCTGGCCCTGGTTCAGCAAAGCTTCCACCTGGTCGGTCAGGGCCTCAACCGCCTGGGCTAACTGGCCGGCGTTGGCGTAATGATGGGCCGCTTCCAGCACATCACGGCTGACAAATTCTGACCACTGCGCGGCCAGATGGTGCAAACGCCGTTTATGCCGGCCCCTGGCCGCCAGGGTAGCGTAAACATGATCGCGCACCAGCGGGTGCAGGGCGGCCTGGGCCGGATGGTCAATCAGATGGCGGCGCTGTAGTTCGGCGATGGCGGCGGCCTGCTCCTGGCTTACCGGGGTATCCTCCAGCAGTTCCGGCCAGTACTCGTTATATAGACCAACCGGCTGCCGGAAAACCGAGAGCAGTTCGGTCAAAAAGATAGCAGCCGGCGAAAGGTCATGCAGCACGGTTTTGAGCACATAAGCGGCCACCTGCGGCTGAGTTTCCAGGTGATCTATAAAGCGAGCCGGGGCGGTCAGGTTATCGTGGATCTGGCCGATAGCCAGTTTGAGCAGCATGGGGTTGCCGCCGGTGCGGGCCAGCAGCCGTTCGGCGTAAGGATAGATGCGGGCGTCGGCGCCGGGGGTGTGCGTGACCAGTTGCTCCACCAGGGCCAGGCCCTCGTCGTGGTCCAGGCCGGCCAGCCGCAGCGACATCAACCCCAACAGGGGCGACTCTTCCCGGCTGATTAGCAGCAGTGAGGCGGAGGTAGTGGTCAATAGATGGCGCAGCAAGGCCAGGATGGAGACATCTTCGCGCACCAGGTGCAGGTCGTCAAAGCACAACAGGGCCGGCCGGTGGGTTAAGGCGGCGCCAATAAGCGCGATTTGCTGGTCAAGCGGGATGGGGGGAGACTCGTCGGGGGTGGCAGGGATAAGCGGTTTTACCTGGGTTTGACCTTGCCCCCACAAAAACAGCGCCAGGCGGCGAATGACCGCTTCAACCGAGGCGGTAATGCCGGGGGTAAAGGTCAACCAGAAGACAGGCTCAACCGGCGTCCGCTCATAAGCATACGCCGCTGCCAGGGTGGTTTTGCCGACCCCGGCCAGCCCACACAAGGCCAATCCTCCCTCGGCGCCAAGATATTGGCGCACTCGGCCAACCAACCCTGGCCGGGCCACATGGTAGGGCGGCAGGGGGGGAATAGCTTCAAGCAAGGTGGGGGGGTGGCCCGGTTCCGGCAGGGCGGCGGCAGCCGGCTGATTTTTTTGCCGGGAGGTGGTAGCCAGTTGCAGCAGCCGTTCGGTCCACTCCGGCTGGCGTTCCAGGCCCAGGGCGGGCACAAACAGCGCCGCCACCGTGGTTTGATCGGGCAGGCGCTGGTCTTTTTCCAGGCGGCACAGGTGGGCTTCGGTATAACCGACGGCCAGGGCCAGGTCGCGCTGGGTCATGCGCTCGCGGCGGCGCAGGTATTTGAGCAGCGCGCCAAAGGAGGTAAAGGCGGCCGGTTTAGTTCCTGCTTGGGCGAGGTTTGGCTGGCTCATGATTCCTCCCGCGTCCCTATTGTAAAGAGTTCACCCACTTTTGACAAGTGCTTTTGAAAACGTTTTACAGCGCCGCACGTTCTACCGCCGCCAGCACCTCTTTGAGGACCGGTTTGCGGGTAAAGGTCAGCACCTCCCCGGCCGAGGCTGCCTGCCAGGCGGCTTCGGACACGTTGGCGCTTTCGTAGACCAGCAAAATCAGGTCAGACCGGCCGGCCTGGCGAATCTTGGCCAGCTTGCGCCGCAGATAATCAGGGTGCCAGTAGCCCACAATTTCCAGCAGCGCCCGCCGCCCATTTTTGCGGTGAGTAAAGGAAAAATCGGGGATCATCACCGAATCATCCACCAGGATCAGTTCATCTTCACGGGCCAACTCCCACAGCCGGGCCGCGCCGCCATACTTTTCTTCAAACTCGGCCGCAAAGTCGGCTTCGAGCTGGCTGTCAAACAAACCGGAGGCTTTGAAATGGCTGCGCAGTTCGGTGCGATCATCCAGGGTATAGCGCAGCGGCCCCCGGCTCGATATTCCGGGCGGCTGGACATCGGCCTCCATAGACCAGCGCGGGCACAGCAGCAAAGCCGGCAAAAACCTGGCAAACTGCACACCGTAGCGAATGGTGGATGATACAAAGGGTGAGATTGGCCCGTGCAGGGTAAGATGATAACCGCCCGCCTGACTGCCGGCATGGATGGTGTACATCAATTTGAACAGTTTGATGTACTTAAAAAAATCTTTATAGCCGCCCTGGATGAAGATGCGCACCTCTCTGGCCCAATACAACAGGCCACGCGCCAGTTCCAAATTATAACGGCTGACAAGATCACCCGGCGCGATGGGTTCGCCGGGATCAAGCAAAATTTGTTCCTCGGCCAGATCGGCCAGAAGCGCGGTTTCAAGCTGTTCTACGGTCAAATTATAGCTGGCGGCCGTTTCGGCCAGAACTTGCTCACGGCTGGTTAAATTGAACAGGTCTGGCCGGGTAGTGACCGGCCCCCGGCCAAAGAGGTGTGCTCTTAGCTGGGGGGGATTAACGGGAGGATTATTGCCAAAGGCAGCGCGGGCTTCGAGGATGGCGGCCAAACCCCGGATCACCGGATAA